>JBBSRE010000265.1:0-4613 GCA_038243365.1 Burkholderiales bacterium
AGCGTGCCGTCTTCGTCATACAGATAAGGCCGTGCCACGGCCAGTGCATCGTGCGACGGTGCTGCGCCCTCGCTGAACTTGGACATGGCCGCGCGCTCATGCTGCAGCAGCTTTTTGGCCACGGTCCAGCCGCCGTTGAGCGGGCCGACCAGCTGGCGCACCGGCACCCGCACGTCGTCAAAGAACACCTCGCAAAAGCTCGACTTGCCGCTGATCAGCTCGATCGGCTTGACGGTGATGCCAGGGCTTTTCATGTCGATCAGGATGAAACTGATGCCTTCCTGCTTCTTCACGGTGGTGTCGGTGCGCACCAAGGCGTACATCCAGTCGGCTGCGTCGCCGTAGGAGGTCCAGATTTTCGAGCCGTTGACGACAAAGTCGCCGTTTTCGTCCACGCGCGCCGAGGTCTTCAGGCTGGCCAGGTCGGAGCCGGCATTGGGTTCGCTGAAACCCTGGCACCAGCGCATGCGGCCTTCCATCATGGGCGGCAAATGCTCAAGCTTTTGCGCTTCCGTGCCAATCTCCAGCAGCACCGGCCCGAGCATCCACACGCCCAGGTTGAACTGTGGCGGGCGGCAGGCCAGGCGCAGCATTTCCTGCTCGACGATGCGCGCCTGTTTGGGCGCCAGGCCACCGCCGCCCAGTTCGGCCGGCCAGTCGGGCGCGAACCAGCCGCGGTCACGCATGCGCTCGAACCAGACGCGCTGGTCTTCATTGCCAAAAGTAACCTTGGAGCCGCCCCAGACGATTTGTTCCTGGGTCAGCGGCTGGCGCATGGCGGGCGGGCAGTTCGCCTCCAGCCAGGCGCGGGTGTCCGCGCGGAAATTTTCAGTGTCTTGCATGGCTTGCTTCTTCTTGTTCAGGGCTTGGGGTCGCGTCAGAGGGAGGAAGTGTCAGCGCAAACGACGGGTCGGCCAGCGCAAAGCGGTAAACGCCGACTTCGTCCAGAACGCGCCGCAGCACGCCTTCATAGCGCAGCCACGACAGGTGCGCAATGGTCTCGCCCAGCGCCAGCATGTCGTCAACCGGGCCGCGCAGGCGTGGAAACATGCAGTGCATGGCGTCAAAGGCGCTGCAGCTGGCGTGTTCCGTCAGGTGGGCGCGCAGCAGCACGAACTGGTGCGCGTGGTGCTCACGCAGCTCCTGCGTGCGCGGATGCAGGCCGCGAAACAAGCGCTCGTGGGACGGCAGCACCAGCGTGCCGGGCGCCAGTTGCTCCAGCCGCGTCAGCGAGGCCAGCCACAGCTTGAGCGGGTTGGCCTCGGGCTCGATGCCGGTGACCATCACGTTGGAGCTGATGCGCGGCAGCAGCTGGTCGCCGGCTATCAGGATTTCGTCCTCTGCACAGTACAGGCAGGCGTGCTCGGGCGAGTGGCCTTCGCCAATCACCACGCGCCAGATGCGCCCGCCCAACTCGATGTCGTCGCCACCGCACAGGCGCGTGAACGCATGCGGTTGCGGCGGCAAAAACGGGTCTTTGCGCATGGCTTTCCACATCCGGTCGACGCGCTCTTGCGGCATGCCGGCGCGCTGGTAGAACTGCACCTGGGCCTGCGGCAGCGGGTCGGGCATGGGCTCGGCCAGCGCGCGCATCATGAAGTACTCGCCGTGCGTCATGTACAGCGGAATGTTAAACCGCTCGCACAGCCAGCTCGCCAGCCCGGCGTGGTCGTAGTGCATGTGGGTGCAGATCAGGCGCACGATGGGCAGGCCCTGCAGATGGGTGGCGGCAATGTGCTCCCAGCACTGGCGTGCGGCGTCGGTGTTCAGGCCGGTGTCGATCAGCGTCCAGCCTTCGGTGCCGCGCAGCAAATAGACGTTGATGTGGTCCAGCGCCATCGGCATCGGCATGCGCGCCCACAAGATGCCGGGTGCAATCTCGACCACCGAGCCATCGTTGGACGGTGCGGCAAACGGATAGTCCAGCACCGCACTGGCGTGCAGCCGGCTCATGAAAGCGCTTTCTGTGCGTCTGATGCGGTCGCACCCAAGGGCAGCATCGCATTGGAGGCATCCAGCACAACATAGGTCTGGGCCTTGTCGTCGCGCACAAACAGGGGGTCGCTTACCTGGGCGCGGTCATAGCCCTGACTCTGCAGGTCCACCTTGCGCAGTTTGTAGTTGCCGGTCATGTCGGTGGTGGGGGCAATTCGCAGGTAGTGCGGCGCCGCGTAACGTGGCAGGCGCTCCAGTGCGAAGTCATAAAACGCTTTGGGATCGAAATGCGCGTCCGGCTGCAGCACCAGTGCCGCCATGCCGGCGCGGCCTTCGGCGCCTTCCACTTTCACGCCGTAGACCGTGATGGCGTCCAGTCCGGGGAAATCCCCCAGCGCATCGGTCACCTCGGTGGTGGAAACGTTCTCACTGTTCCAGCGGAACGTGTCGCCCATACGGTCCACAAACCAGCAGTAGCCGTCTGCGTCGTAGCGCAGCAGGTCGCCTGACGACCACCAGGCATCGCCTTCCTTGAAGACGTTGCGCAAAATTTTCTTCTCGGTTGCATCGGGCGAGGTGTAACCCTCAAAACGCCCGCCGACCACGTCGGGAATGTTGATGATCATGCCGATGGCTTCGCCCACTTCGCCTGGCTCGCAGTGCTGCAGAAAGCCGTTTTCATCGCGCACATAGGTGTCGGCGTCGGTGTCGTAGCGTGCGAGCCGCAGGTTGGTCTTTTCCCAGAACGGGATGCGGCCACACGAACCGACGCGGTTGTCTACGTTGATGGTGTTGGTGTTCGATTCGGTCGAGCCCCAGCCTTCGTAGCTCTGTAACTGGTCGCCAAAACGCCGTATCCACTGATACCAGACCTCGGGCGCCATGCCGGCACCGACCATCTTGCGCAGCGGGTGCGCATGGTCATCCGGCTGCGGTGGCACGGTCAGCAAAAAGCGGCAGATTTCGCCCACGTACTGGCAAATCGTCACGTTGTGGCGGCGCACGTCTTGCCAGAACTCGCTGCGGCTGAACTTGCGGCGCAGCAGCAGGCTGGCGCCCGAATTAAACGCCGTGGCGCCAGCCGACAGCGCTGCAGCGCCGTGGTAAAGCGGCAAAAAGCAATAAAAACAATCGTCCTGCGTCACGTCCATGGTGGCCACCATCACGTCGCCGGTCAGGAGCCAGCGGGCATGGCTGATGATCGCCGCCTTGGGCAGGCCGGTGGTGCCCGACGTGAAAATGTACAGGGCTGGGTCGCCCGCCACCAGCCCGGCGCGCCATTCGGCCGGCGGATTGCTCTCGGGCGCCTGGCCGGCTGCCTGCGCCAAATCGAGCACGCAGCGCTCGCGCAGCGCCGCTGTGGCGGGCCGTTCGGCGTCAGGCCAGAGCCAGTAGCACAGGTCGCTCGGCAACTCGGGCGTGTCAAACAGCGCCAGGCATTCCTCGCCCACCACGATGTGCCGGGCGCCTGTGGCCTGCAGCGCATGCAGCAATGGCTTGCCGCTGATGTTGGTGTTGAGAAACGCCACCCGCACGCCCAGCTTGGCCAGGCCCATCCAGGCAAACATATAGGCCGGACGGTTTTCCATGCACAAGGCCACCACGTCGCCGCAGCGCACACCCTGCGCATAGGCGGCATGCGCCACTTGGTTGATCCGCCGGTTGGTCTGGTCGTAGTCGTAGTGCTCATTGCCATACAACAGGCAGGGCCGCTTGGCAAAGCGCTCGGCGCTTTCCTCGATGCGCTCGGCCGTCGTGTAGGTTTGTGAGGCCCGGTGGCGCTGGCCCGCCCGCGACCGGTTGTCAAGCTTGGCCTGCGTTGCTTCGCGCGACACGATATGTGTTTTATTCACGCCGTCTTCCTATGCATCATTAAATTGAATGTGAATGCGGCGCGTTAGCGCACCGGGCGCGGCATCTTCAGGCCGAACTGCGCAATCAGCTCGCGCTGGATCTCGTTGGTGCCGCCGCCAAAGGTCAGCAGCGTGCTGGCACGCACTTCGTACTCCAGCTCGCCCAGCAGCATCGCAGCGCTGGAGCCGGCGCGCACCAGGGCGCTGGCACCCACGATGTCGATCAGCTTGCGCAAGATCTCCAGCACACTTTCCGAGCCATAGACCTTGGTGGTCGAGGCCAGCGCCACATCCATGCCACCGGCTTCCAGGTCGGCGGCAATGCGGAAGTTGATCAGCCGCATCGCTTCCATGCGCGCATAGCACTCGGCCAGCGAGCGCCGCACCCAGGGCTGGTCGACCGCGCGGCGGCCCTGCTCGTCCCGTGCCTTGGCCCACTGCAGCACACGGGCAAAGGGGCCGAACACCTTATCGGCCCACGAACCCAGGCCCAGGCGCTCGTGGTTGAGCTGCGCGGTGATGAGCTTCCAGCCGCCATGCAGTTCGCCCACCAGCCGGTCGGCCGGCACTTCGACGTTGTCGTAATAGGTCGCCGCTGTGAAATTGCCAACGGTCTTGATCAGCGTGTGCGAGAAGCCTGGCGCATCGGTGTCCAGGATCATGATGGAGATGCCCTTGTGCCGCGCCAGATCGGGACTGGTGCGCGCAGCCAGCCAGACATGGTCGGCCGACTCGATGCCCGACGTCCACAGCTTGGCACCGTTGACGATGAAGCGGCCCGTCTCCAGATCGCCTTCCAGCTTGGCCTGTGTCTTGAGCGTGGCC
>JBBSRE010000266.1:0-4609 GCA_038243365.1 Burkholderiales bacterium
GAAGCGGCGACGTGGTAGCGCTGCACAGCGGGATGACGCACCCGCAGCGGCTGCGCGGCTGGCTGGCGGCGCACGCCGGGCACGCCCGCATCGTGCTGGGCACGCGCTTGGCGGTGTTTGCCAGCCTGCCCCGGCTGCGCCTGATTGTCGTTGACGAGGAGCACGACCCTAGCTACAAGCAGCAGGACGGCGCGCGCTATTCGGCGCGCGATCTGGCCATCTGGCGCGGCCGCGCTTGCGGCGCCAAGGTGCTGCTGGGCTCGGCCACGCCGTCGCTGGAGAGCTGGCACGCCAGCCGACCGCCCAGCGCCGATGAGCCTGAAGGCGGCCGCTATGTGCGCCTGCACATGCCGAGCCGCATCGGCGCCGGCGCCGGCGGTCTGTCTGCGGCACTGCCGCGCGTGCGGCGCGTCAACATGAACCACCAGCCGCGCCGCACCGTGTTCTCAGCGCCATTGCTGGCAGAGATGACCACCAGACTCAAGCGCGGCGAGCAGTGCATGGTGCTGCTCAACCGTCGCGGCTACGCCCCGGTGCTGACCTGCACCGATTGCGACTGGAAGAGCGACTGCCCACACTGCAGCGCCCACCAGGTGTTCCACAAGATTGACCGCAGCCTGCGCTGCCACCACTGCGGCTTTGCCCAGCGCGTGCCGCGCGCCTGCCCCGCCTGCGGCAACCCCGACATCGTGCCCATAGGCCGTGGCACTGAGCAGTTGCACGAGCAGCTGGTCGAGTTGATGTCAGAGGTGCAGCGGCCTGGGGGGGGGCCGGTGCGCATTGCCCGCATCGACGCCGACAGCACCCGCGCCGCTGGGGCGCTGGAGAGCCAGCTGGCGCAGGTGCATGCCGGCGAGGTGGACCTGCTGGTCGGCACCCAGATGATTGCAAAGGGGCACGACTTTCGCCGCATTGGTCTGGTGGCGGCAGTGCAGCCCGATGGCGCGCTGTTCTCCAGCGACTTTCGCGCGCCAGAGCGCCTGTTTGCCCTGCTCATGCAGGCGGCAGGACGCGCAGGGCGCGACGCCGCGTGGATGGCCAGCCAAGGCGCGCAGTGCGAAATGTGGGTACAGACCTTTCATCCCACGCACCCGGTGTACGAGGCGCTGCGCCTGCACGACTACCCCGCCTTTGCTGCACAGCAGCTCACCGAGCGCCAAGCGGCCGGCATGCCGCCGTTTTCCCACCAGGCACTGGTGCGCGCCGACGCACGTAGCCAGGAAGTAGCGCAAGGTTTCCTCAAAGCCGCCTCCGCCGCCGCCCAGGCAGCAGAGCTTCCCGGCCTGGCGCACGTCAGCCTGTACCCGCCAGTGCCGCTGGTGGTGCAGCGCGTGGCCGGCATCGAGCGCGCACAGATGCTGGTGGAGAGCGCCAGTCGCCCGGCCTTGCAGCATTTTTTGGCCGCCTGGCAGTCAGTTCTGCACACCACCCGCAGCCAGCCCGAGCACAAGGGTCTGGTGCGCTGGCTGGTGGATGTGGACCCGCTAGCCATCTGAGGCCCAAGCGCGCGCCGCCTCTGCGACGCGCGAGATTCAGAGAATCACCCTTGTCGGCACTGCCGATCCACGTACTGCAACGCGTCTGGCAGCGCATCGCGGAACGTCAGCCATTCGTGGTCGCCGTCGATCACGCGCAGCTCCACCTGCTTGGGCTGGATTTGGTGCAGGCGCCAATAGAGAGCGGCCGACATGGGCGCAATGCCCAAACGGTCGTGGTCGCCGGAGACGATCCACATCGGCACAC
Source organism: Burkholderiales bacterium (assembly GCA_038243365.1). Classification (GTDB taxonomy): domain Bacteria; phylum Pseudomonadota; class Gammaproteobacteria; order Burkholderiales; family Burkholderiaceae_C; genus Simplicispira. The sequence continues at coordinate 1,744 of JBBSRE010000266.1, forward strand.
GAGGCGCGCCGGCCTTGTACGTGTCGAGCTGTGCGGCGTAATTGAGTGACTTCCATACCTCGCCGTCGAACTGCCCATTGCGCACGAATTGCGGGGTCTTCCGCGAGGCAGATGTCTCGGGCGGCAACGGGTCGTAGATGGCCGGGCTGATCACCGCCGCAGCGCAAAACTGCGTCGGGTAGCGCAACGACAGGTTCAGCGCCCCGTAACCGCCCATCGACAAGCCGCCGATGGCCCGGCCGCTGCGCTCTTTCTGCACGCTATAGCGTGACTCGACATAGGGCATCAGGTCTTTCATGATGGCCGTACCCGCCTTTTCCGCTGCGCCATCCGCCCACCAGGATGCGGGGCCGGCGGTCGGCATGACGACCACAGATGGCCGGATCAGGCCGCGTTTGATGAGCCCGTCCAGCGTTTCCACCGCGCCGCCCTTAGTGCGCCATTCGTTCTCGTCACCGCCTGCGCCGTGCAACAGGTAGACCACCGGGTAGTTCACCGCACCGCCCGCCTGATAGCCATCGGGCACATACACCGTGAACTTCACGTCCCGGCCCAGGGCCGTGGACGGAGCCTGGTCGGAATACACCTGACCGGCCTGCGCCGCGCCCGCACAAGCCGCGGTCAGAACACAGGCAGCTGCCGCCAGGCGGCTCCAACAAAAGGGCGTTGAGAAAGGCATTGATGTCTCCTAAAGAATGGAACACGCAAAAGAAATGGGGCCGCAATGGCGCGGCGCCCCATCATTCTGTGCGCGCAGAAAAATGGCGGCGGTTGCCTTGGCGACAAGGCGCGAGCGTTTCGAGAAGCGGTACTTAGGCCCTGGAGACGCAACAGGCATCGCACGTGCTGATGCTGGTGGGGTGCTGGCGCACGCGGCAGGCGGCAGGCGGCAGGCGGCAGGCGGCAGGCGGCTTGAGGCCAGCTCTCGCGCAAAGCCCAGGTGCGCAGGCTGGCGGTGCGGCCCCGCTGGTGAATGGAGTGCCGCGCAGGCGCGATGAGCGTCGGTGTCAGGCTATTTGTAGAACGCCTCGACCTGGCCTTTGAGGGTGATCCTGAGCGGCTGGCCCTTGCGGTCGCGGGTCTTGCCGGCGGGCACCTTGACCCAGCCTTCGCTCACGCAGTATTCGTCCACGTCCACACGCTCCTTGCCATTGAAGCGGATGCCGATGTCGTGCTCAAACACAGCGGCCAGGTGGTGCGGACTGCGCGGATCTACGCTGAGGCGGTCCGGCAGGGCGGGTCGGCTGGAAGGCGTGGCGGGAAGAGCGGGGTCGGGCGTGGTTTCAGTCATCATGGCAATCTCACTATTTAAAGCGCCGGATCGGGCTCCCGGCCATTATCCATCTGCGCGAGCAGCTATGGTTAGTGAAGCAAGGATTGCGCCGGGGGTTGCGGCTTCTGTTGAGCGCCAATTCCCTCAGGCAAAGGACGGTGCCTCCCGAGCAACTGGGGCGCCTCGGGCACACTGGCGACCCCATGAACGACCCCGCTTTTCCATCCAAGCCTCCCGAGTCGCCCGACCGCTCACCGCGTGAGCCGTCCGGCGCGCCGCCTGTGCCGTGGTCGCCCCACTTGGGGAGAAGCGATTCAGCAGAGCGCCGGGAGGTGTCGGCAAAAGCATTTGAAGAGACGTCGAAAACCATGGAAAACCATCCACCCGAACCGGCAGACTCTTCGCTTGCGAACCCTGTCGCTATGCCCACGCCCACAGATCGCCAGCAGCTCATTGCCACTTTCAGGCGCCGCGACGCATGGCGCAGCGGCTTAGGTCGCGTCGCCACAGCACTGTTGCTGGCCGCCGCTGTAGCCGCCAGCTTGGTCTGGGCGATCGCGCAGCCCTGGTGGTCACCGGCGCTGCTGGCGCGCCTGCCACAGCCCGCCGCCATCGCGCAGTGGTTGCGCAGCCCCGATCTCACCGCATTGCCTGGGCTGCCGCCCGAGTGGAACCCGTGGGCCCCGCTCACGCTCGAGCAACCGAACACGCTCCTGACACCCTGGAAGATCAACCGGCTGGAAAGTGACCCCGCCGCTTGCAAGGCTTGGCTTTCAGTCATGCCCGGCTCCGACCTGTCGCCGCAGCCCGACTTTGCCGACAGCAGCACCCTGCTGTGCGGCTGGAAGACCGCCAGCCGCATCAGCCAGCTGGACGGCGTGCGCTTCTCGTCCCCGTTCACGCTGGCCTGCGGCGCTGCGGTGTCGCTGGCGCGCTGGGAACACCACGCGCTGCAGCCGGCGGCGATGGAACACCTGGGCTCAAAAGTGGTGCGCATCGAGCATCTGGGCAGCTACGCGTGCCGCACCATCGGCAGCGGCGCCGAAGGTCCCCTGAGTACCCATGCCACCGCCAATGCGCTGGACATCGCAGGCTTCACGCTGGCCGACGGCCGGCGCGTTGACGTGCGCAAGGATTGGCGCAGTGCGCAGGCAGCCTCAACCTCAACCTCAACCTCAACCTCAACCTCTCCAACGCCAACGGCCGGAGACGAAGCTCGTTTCCTGCGCGCCGCGCGCGACGGTGCCTGCCGCAGCTTCCATGCGGTGCTGGGCCCCGACTACAACGACGCTCACCGAGACCATTTCCACCTGGATCGCGGCCCGTATCGCATTTGCCGGTAAGAAATCAGGGAGAGAGAGAAAGAGAGCGCACTGGCATCATTTGACCAGCAGCGCCACCGCCCCCGAAAAGCTCAGAAACGCGAGCGCGGTAGACACCAGAATGATGTGCGCCACCCGCCCGTTGTGCGCGCCAAACCGCTCGGCCAACAACGACACGTTGCTGGCGCTGGGCAGTGCGGAGAGCAGCACCAGCACCGTGAAAGCGAACGGGTCCAGCGGCACACCCAATGCAATGGCAGCCGACCCGGCC
>JBBSRE010000267.1:0-4607 GCA_038243365.1 Burkholderiales bacterium
AAAGGTTGGTCAAAAGCGAAAAGACAAGTCGCTGCATCCGCTCAACAGCGACTACGACCTCTACAGCATGGGACCCGATCGCAAGAGCCAAACACCATTGACTGCGCGTGCCAGTCGTGACGACATTATTCGGGCCAACAACGGTGGTTTCATTGGGGTGGCTGAGGACTATTGAATGCGCTTGAATGCGGCAAGCGCGTTTTTGCAAAGTCGGGTGGGGCGCCAACTCTTTGCTGCGATTTTTGTGCTCATCGCTGTACCGGTGGCGGCCGTGTCGTATCTGGCCTACCAGCTGACCGATTACATCGTTCGCCAGTCCGCGGTCCAGCTGAGCAACGAGATGACCAAGTCCGTTGGCCTCAACCTGATCGACCGCCTGCGGTCCGCAGAAAGCCTGCTCCGCGTCTATGCTCAGAGTTCAAGCGACGGCACAGTGCCTGAGGCCCTGAGCGAAAGGCTCGCGCTGGTGTTTTCTTTGGTTGAGCTGGCGCCTCCAACGGCATCTCAAGCGAACGACACCTCGCTCAGTGTCCTGCGCGTGATGGCAGGTGAAGCAAGCGGGCAGGCTCCTTCAATCGAGTTGGAGGTGTTCGCGGGGCCACTTGTGGCGCGTGGAAGATTTCACCCGGAATACGTGTGGGAAAACGCTCAGTCGGGGACGCACCGCCTGTGCTTTTCAGGAGACGCTTTCGCCGTGCCCTTCTGCCAGGGGGTGGAAGGCATGGATCAAAGGGAGATCCTCACCACTCGTGAAATTTTCTTTCTGCCTTACTTCGAGGCGTCCGCGTGGACTATTACAGCAAGCCTTGAGTCCAAGTTAGTCACGTATTTACCTACAGGGATCGCCGCATTGGTGGGCAACGTGGCCGCCATCACGTTCCTGCTGGCCATTTTTGGCAGTTCAGTGCTGCTGCGCAAGTTGACACGGCCGCTGGATGCACTGACCTCCGGAACACGCGCGGTATTGGATGGCGATTTCCGCCGTCAGGTGCACATTGCAGGTGCGCGCACCGAGTTCACTGACTTGGCCGATTCATTCAATGCGATGACGAAGGAAGTGGGGCGCGACCTTCAACTGTTCCAACGGCTTGCGCAGATTGACCGCGCCATCATGGACCAGCGACCGTTTGAAGAAGTGGTGCAATTAATGCTGCCACATCTGGATGCCGCGGCGTACGGCGGTCAGATCTGTGTGCTGCAGTGGCAGAACGGCGCTCTTCACCCGTGGGCTTTTTCACTTGCTTCAAATGGTGAGATCGAGAAGACGCTCGATGTCGCTCCGCGCGATATGGATGCCTTTGCGCCGAGCGAGTTCGCGACTGGCTCAAGCCGACATTGCATCGACATCCCCATTGCGGAGACGCCAATGCAACGGGTGTGGCTGCGTGTAGCACGTCTTCCGATTGCGCCCGAGCGGGCGGAGCGCGAGTTGAATGTCTTTCGCCAGCGGCTTGCTGTAGCTCTGCACGCGGAGCAGCGCGAGCATCAGTTGCGTGAGCGCGCCACGCGCGACAGCCTGACCGGCCTGCTCAACCGCCTCGGAATCGTCGAGGCAATTGATGAGTTAGCGCAATCAGGAGCTGCCAACGGTGCTGCCGACGCCACGCGCTTTGCGGTAGTCTACATGGATCTTGATGGCTTCAAGGACATCAATGACGCTTATGGCCACGATACCGGCGACTGTGTGCTTAAGGAAGTTGCGAAGCGGCTGATCAACTGCCTCGGCACCCGTGCGTTGGCTATTGGTCGTCCTGGCGGAGATGAATTTGTGTTTGTATTGCAAGCAGACAAGAACGACGATTTTCGGCGCGACATCGCGGCCGTCATGCAGGCCATGCGACAAGCTTTCGCGGTGCCTTCGCGCACCCTTCAGTTGGCTGCCAGCCTGGGGCTTGCACTGTTTCCCGACGACGGCCTGGCGCATGACGACCTGCTCAAGCATGCCGATTTGGCCATGTACAGCGCCAAGAATGCGGGGCGCAATGTGATGGTGCAGTTCGACCATGCACTCAATGCAGAATTTGCCGAGCGCTTGACGCTGCGGCGCGACCTTCGCCAAGCACAGCAGGAAGGACAGATTTTTGTTGTCTTTCAGCCGCGAGTAGGCGGCTCAAGCCGGCAGATCGAGTCCGTCGAAGCCTTGCTGCGCTGGCGCCATCCAGATAAAGGATTGATCTCGCCGGATGTATTCATTCCTTTGGCTGAAGAGTCGGGCGTCATTCTGGAGTTAGGACGCTGGGTGCTGCGCGAGGCGCTGGGGCAGTTTCAGCAATGGCGCACCGACCCGAGCCACCCGGTGCGCCATCTGTCAGTCAACCTTTCGCCTTGGCAGTTGGCTGACCCTGGGCTGCCAGCGGAGCTGCACGGCATGCTGCAGGAGTTCGGTATCCATCCGGGCGAGCTCGAGCTGGAGATTACCGAAGGCGCGCTCATCCGCGATGTGGATGCGGCAGTTGAGCGTTTGACCGCTCTTCGCAACTTGGGCGTGGCCATCGCGCTGGACGACTTTGGTGTCGGCTATTCCGCCATGAGCTATCTCAGCCGCTTGCCGTTTGACACACTCAAAATCGACAAGAGCTTCGTGTTTGCATTCGGTGTCGAACGGCCAGCATTGGCAATTGCTACTGCCATCGTGGCCCTCGCCAAAGCGCTGGACAAACGCGTGGTGGCGGAGGGCGTGGAGACACTCGCACAGGCGGCTTTGCTGGAAACGCTCGGGGTCGACGAGCTACAAGGCTACCTGTACGGGAAACCGCAGACTGCAGCCGAGCTTGATGTACTTTGGCAGCATGGGACTCCCAGAGTGGGCACCAACGTGGCGCGATAACCCACGGATGGCCCACGGGCGCAAAAACGCTCATCCAGCAGTTATTTGGTCCAACTTTTCGGTTGACGAAATCCTCGAAAGCCGCTGCTACGGCCGGCCACCTGATGAAAGGTGAGCTCGAAGCAGGCGCGGGAATTCACTCCAGTTCGGCAATTAATTCGATTTCGACACAAGCGCCCATGGGAATCTGCGCCACCCCGAAAGCGCTGCGCGCGTGCACGCCCGCTTCGCCGAAAATTTCGCCAAACAATTCGCTTGCGCCATTGGTCACCAGATGCTGTTCGGTGTACTCGCTGGTCGAATTCACCAGGCTCATCAACTTGACGATGCGTTTGACGCGCGTCAGGTCGCCGCCTGCGGCAGCCTGCAAAGTGCCCATCAGGTCAATGGCAACCGCGCGGGCCGCCAATTTCCCGTCTTCGGTGTTGACGTCGCGCCCCAGCTGGCCTACCCACGGCTCGCCGTCTTTACGAGCGATGTGACCGCTCAGGAACACCAGCTTGCCGGTTTGAACGAAGGGCGCATACGCTGCGGCGGGAATCGACACAGGCGGCAGCGTGATGTCGAGTGCTTTGAGTTTGTCGTAAATCGTCATGGCGGAGTCCTCGGGTCAAAGCGAACGATGGTACACATGGACAGAAGTTGCGACACCGCTTGCCATGCAGTGGCTTGCAACGTGTCTTTGGCCGTGCAGAGGACCTCCAGATGCAGACGCTTTGTCAACGAGTCCGCCAGCGTTAGCATCCGGCGATGAGCCGCACTGATACGTCCCTCACTGGCCCCGCAGCGCCAGCGCCGGGCGCCCCGGTGGCGGCAGGCGGCGCCGCCCCGGGCCAATTGATGCAGGCGGCGATGCACGGTCATTTTTGGCTCGTTCCTATCCTGTTGGGCGTGGTGCTCGGCAGCGGCGTGCAGTTGCTGCAACCGCAGTTGTGGCAGCCCGCCTCGTACGCACTCTGCGCGCTGTGCGGCGCTTTGTTGTTTGGGGCGAGTTGGTGGCTTTCCTCCAGTGCGCATGCTCCGCGGCGGGCGCCAGCATGGCTCGCCGGATTGGCCGTAGCGGCCGCAGCATTCGGTCTTGTGGGTTTGCGTGCGGTGCACTACGTGGCTTCTGAACTTGCGCCCGCATGGGAGGGCAAGAACCTGGAGGTGACTGGCACAGTGGCCAGCCTGCCGCAACCGGTGGAGCAGGGCACGCGATTCGCGATGCGGGTGGAGGAGGCCCAGCTTGATGGTGTGGCAGTTGCTCTGCCGCCCCTCGTCGACTTGGGTTGGTACCCAGGTGGCTGGGGCGGGGCGGCATCCGACCTGGGCACCACCCCGCCTGCCGCGCCGCGCGCCGGGGAACGCTGGCGTCTGACGGTGCGGCTGAAAGCCCCTCATGGCGCGCGCAATCCTTACGGCTTCGATTACGAACTGCGCCTCTGGGAGCAGGGGGTGCAGGCCTTGGGCTATGTGCGGCTCGGCCGCAACGACGTTCCGCCGGTTCGCCTGGATGCCGCGCTGCGCTATCCGATCCTGCAGCTGCGAGAGCATGTGCGTGATGCCATTGTTCGTACGCTGACAGGCACTGCAAGGGGATCGACCAATGCGGGCGCTGGCACCGGGTCGCGTGCGGCTGGCGTCGTGGCGGCGCTCGTGACCGGCGACCAGCGTGCCATTGACCGCAGCGACTGGAACGTGTTCCGGGCCACCGGCGTCGCGCATCTGGTGAGCATCTCGGGCCTGCACATCACACTCTTTGCCTGGCTCGCGGCGCAGATCGTGGGCGCTCTGTGGC
>JBBSRE010000268.1:0-4582 GCA_038243365.1 Burkholderiales bacterium
CTGAGAGCCGCCCAATGGGGTGCATTGGCTCAATCGGACCATGGCCCATTCCTGTTGGGCGATATGGAGCTTCATCTCTCAGCCGGAACGATGGATGGCATTGAATCGCTGACTTTTGCTGTGCGCAATTTGTCGACCGCTACCGAGGTCCTTCATCGCAAGGGGCTGCTTGGCGCAGTCACTGAAGGTGACGTGAAGCTTGCGCCAGCCGCCACCGGAGGGTTGACGTTCCAGTTGATACAGGCCTGAGGTTTCGTCCTCCGAGACGCCGAACTGGCCCAGCGTCCACATCCGCGGTCGGGCAGCACGCCGTAGGCCAAGCGCTTGAAACGGAACCTGTGTAGGCAGGCGCACCGACGAACCACATTCCGGGGATTAGCGTACAGCGTGCTTAGCCCTATCCCCTACACCGTCAGTCGTCAAAGCATCCGCCAGTTTCTGCCGGCCGACCCGCGCGGCAGCACGGTAGTCCTACGGCGCGGCCTCGACAACTTCGAAGCCGATCATGCGTGGCGCATCAACGACAGCGCGATTGCCAATCAGCGGATCGATAGGGCGGTCGGGCTCTGGCACACGACCGAGTCGACTTTGTCATGCGTTTTCGGCCAGCATGGCGTGGCGACCTTGCATGAATGCCATGGCTGTCGGGCAACGTGATGACTAGGAAAGGCATACCTCTGGCGAGCGCTTCGGTGCGGTTGGTGAAATCGCTTCGTTTGCAAAATGCCCGTTTGCGCGCGAAATTAGCCATCCACAAGAAGGCGTTGGCAGAGCCGACACGCAGTGCCGAGACTGAACGCGCCGGGCTGCTGCTGGCGGCCAACGAGCGTCTATTGATTGCGGCCGTGGATGCAGACGCCCGATCAGACGAGAACGCCCTTCAAATCGCATCGCTCACACGCTGCAGCCAGCGGGATGCACTCACCGATATACCCACCCTCTGCTCAAGCCACTGGTCCGAGTCTGTTGGAGCATCGCTTCTTAACGCTGTCTCGTCGGTGCGCTAGCGAACGGACGGGCCCTTCAGGTGCTAAGCGAAGCGATGCGGCTCTTGCGACAGCGTCATTGGAGGTGCTTCGCTTGCGGCGACGAACATCCTTGCGCTTAGTCGGCGGCACGCCTATCCTGCGGAAGACCGCACGCAAGAGCACAGTGCACGCGCCCATTCATTGGCTTTAAGCAGAGCTGAAACCTACAACCGGAGATGCGTACGGCACCTGCCATTTGTGCGCTAGCGCACAGATGGCGCACACTCGAAGCCTATGCTGCTTAAATCTGCGCTTCCGTCTGCCGCAGCGCTTTGTTTGGGAAATGAGAAATGGACTTCACTCCGAATCAATCGGCCAACCGATTGCTGGCGGCCATGCCTGTCCCCGAATGGCAGCGCCTCGCTCCGCTCCTGGAGGCGGTGGACCTGCCGTTGGGCCTTGTGCTGCATGAGTCGGGCGGCAAGATGAGCCATGTCTATTTCCCCATCGACTCCATCGTGTCCCTGCTGTACGTGATGGAAGACGGCGCCTCGGCCGAGATTGCAGTAGTGGGCAATGAGGGAGTGGTGGGCACTGCGCTTTTCTTGGGCGGCGATACCACCCCGCGCCGTGCGGTGGTACAAAGCGCGGGCAAGGGATACCGGCTGAGCGCAGAGAACATCCAGGAAGAGTTCGCCCGCTCCGGCCCGGTGTTGCAGCTCTTGCTGCGCTACACCTCGGCACTGATGACGCAAATGGCGCAAACCGCCGTATGCAACCGCCACCATTCACTGGATAAGCAGCTGTGCCGCTGGTTGCTGCTGAGTCTGGACCGCCTGAGTGGCAACGAACTCGTGATGACGCAGGAATTGATTGCCAACATGCTGGGCGTGCGCCGCGAGGGGGTCACTGAAGCGGCGCTGAAGTTGCAAAAGCGTGGTTTCATTCAGTACGCGCGTGGTCGCATTACGGTGCTCGACCGCGCCGCCATTGAAGAGCGCACCTGCGAGTGTTATGCCGTAGTCAAGGACGAATACGACCGTCTGCTGCCCCTGCCCATGACGGTGTAGAAAGCCGCAAGCGTGCGCTGACGCACAGACCGGGCTGGTGTGGACGGATACAAGGGCTCTGAGGGTGGCGCATGTTGCGTCTCCCTCCAACAAGGCCCTCTCATGATCACAGTTGCCAACCGAGCCACGCCCCGCCCCCTCACGCTGGAGCAGCGAGAAAACGCCATGGTCAACGAGGGCGACCCGAACGCCGGTGCGGCCGCCGAGCCTGCAACGCCCACACATGACCCGGCAAAGCATGTCGCACGACCCACCATGCCCTTGCCTCACCCAAAGCGCGAACAGAGAAGTTGACACTCGTTGGCGCATTGCCCAACGCGCCCAACTTCTTTCAAAAGGGCGGCGATCGTGTAAGGCAAACGTGCAAGGCGAACGTTTCTCGCGGCACTGTTGAACCGGTGCCACTGTTGAACCGGCGCATCACCGAAGCCGGAATTCAGCGCGCTCTTTCCCTTATGTGCGCTGCCACACAGTCAGCAGCAAACAGGCGCGCCACACTGAAGACTCGATGGGGCCATGCGCGCAGGTGTGGTCGCTGCCAGATTCAACCTACTAAGGGTGTTTCTTAACGAACCGTGAAACATCCTCATGCCACATGCCGAAAATCTGCTGATCCAGCAACTTCCCAAAGCTTCGCGCAAGCGCCTGTTGGACCAGTGCGAACCCTTTGAACTGGTGCTCTCAGCCGAACTCAGCGTACGCGGGCAGCTGCTAAGCCACGCCTATTTTCCGCAGACAGGATTCATCTCGCTGGTCATTGATGTGGACCACTACCCTGCACTGGAAGTCGGCATGGTGGGGCGTGAATCCATGCTCGGATCAGAGCTGGTGCTGGGCATGGCCAAAACGCCATGGCGTGCGCTGGTGCAAGGGCCGGGCCACAGCCTTCGGATCGACGCTCAGGCTTTGATGCAGGAATGCACCGCCAACCCAGCGCTGCAACAAGTGATGCAAACCAGCCTGCTGATACGGTTGCATCAGCAAACACTGGCTTCGGCCTGCGAGCGCTTTCACGCGATCGGCCCGCGTCTGGCTCGGTGGCTGCTGATGAGCCAAGACAGAGCGCAGGCCGACACTTTTCACCTCACCCAAGAATTTGTAGCGCTCATGCTCGGTGTCCGGCGCGAGGGAGTCACCGTGGCCGCCAGCGAATTTCAGAAGGACGGGCTGATCCAGTATCGGCGCGGCGAACTCACCATACAGAACCGCCCGGCGCTGGAAGCGAAGGCCTGCAGTTGCTACGCGGCCGACCGGCAGATCCACACCGAACTGAGCGAAAGTCGATCGTGAGGCTGATGTTGTTCTGCGATACCAGCGATCGATTCTGGCAAGCCCGCTCTTCCCGGCTGGCGAGCTTCTGTCAATGTTCCAGGCTTTTAGCGCAAGGCCCGGCAACGGCCGTCAGCGCAAGGGCGTAAATATTACGCAAGTGGTTGCCATGTGTGCGAGCCACATTGGCGCGCCAGACCATAAAGCAGAGCCTGAACGCGCAGCAAGAATGGCAGTTTCACATCGCACAGAAGTCAACGCGACACAAGCGCACCGCGCGCCAGTTTCTCGCTTTACTCAGCGCGGATGCTTTCTGCAAGGTCGCTGATCTTCTGGTGTAAAGCGCTCATGCCTTGTGCAGGGCTGTCTTCCTTGAAAATCAAGCCGGTTCCGTCACCGCTTGGAGTCGTCAGACGACGCACGAATACAAACTGGTCTGTATAGCCGCCAGAGGGGCTGAACTGACGACCTTCCCCTTCGTTCACGCTGTAGGTGAACGCGTAGCTTCTTAGCAGCTGGCCCCGGGAGTCTGTTTTGACACAAATGACCAAGCCGGCAGCATTTCCTCGAACCTGATGCTCGCAGGCGAACGAATCGTCAGCGGTCGCCATGATGCCGTTGCCGTTGGCTGTTGCGCCTGATCGGACAGAAAGCACCACCGCTTCAGTGAAAACCGAGGTCCCGTTGAGAGAGGTCAGCGTCCAGATGCCGCGCAGGCTTTCTGCAGCAAACGGATAGCCAAAGTTAAAACGGGAAATCGCCTTTTCTGACTCACCAGGGACTGTCGCGAAACCGGTGGTGCCGCTGGTAAAGCGCAAGGCCACGGTGCCGGGGGTGCCGGCCTCTTGACCCGAGCGGGCGCCACTGCCGAAATAACGGCCGCCGCTGTAGCTGGTGAGTGGCACTGACGCCACCCCATCTGCGTTGATGGGCCCGACGCCCAGGTAAAAGGTCGGCTGACCGCCCTGCTGGTAGGCATAGACCTGCATCACCAAGGTGCCGTTTTGCACGTCCAGGGCAATTCCGCGCCCTGGTTTGCCGTCTAGCTCTGAAGTGACAACCCAGGTTCCCGTCTGTGGCGCGAATGCATGCGCAGCGCCCATCCCCACCAAAAGCAATGCACCGATGACTCTCTTCAACATCTCAACCCCTCTGTAATTTTTGCAGCCGAACCGGCTGGACGGTTATATCCCATTGGATACACCTTGTTGCAGTGAGCAAGCGAATCGCAACACACATAGGTCAAAAGCAACAGGCGCACGCGCTTGTGGCTTA
>JBBSRE010000269.1:0-4560 GCA_038243365.1 Burkholderiales bacterium
GCGCTGATAGCTACAAAATCAGGAGTATTCTGGGCATTGCGCTCTGGCACCAGCAGCAGCTCGCAGTGGTGCAATTGCGTCAGCTGCTCCTTGGCAGCATCCATGCAGTAGTGCCCTTTTTCAGCGCCGCGTCGCGCTGCGGTGATGCATTCGCACAGGTTGCCCCAGCCCTCCAGGGTGCGCGCCAGAACCACCATGGAAAAACCGGGAAAACGAAATTCGCTGCCCAAGAGCAACTTCAAGCCGCAGGCCTTGGCCGCCACATGTGCCCGCACCACGCCCGCCACCGAGCATTCGTCGGTTAGCGCCAAAGCGCGGTAACCCAGCGCTGCCGCGCGCTCGACAAGCTCTTCCGGTTGCGAGGCGCCACGCTGGAAGCTGAAGCTGCTCAGGCAGTGCAGTTCGGCGTATTCGGGAACTGCCACTCGCGCGGGGGGCGATAGCGCCCTCGCTCCAAGTTCACGCGGCGCTTCAGCCATACAGGCCTTGCAAGAACCAGCGCACCGGCAACGTTTGATGGCCAACAGCCGGCAGACGCTCCCGGTACACCCAGACCAGTCCGACCGTGTCGTTGTGCGCCACGAAATAGTCCCGCACTGCCAAAGGCAGGCTGGACGGTGACGCTAAGGTGGCTGCAGCCTGCGCCATGCGTGCGTGCTGGGCGTGCGGGGCGTGCTGGGCGTGGTTCGTGCTCCCAACCTTCTGATCATCAGACGCGGTTTGCGTCCTTTCCGGCGCCTCGTTCCACCAGCCAGATTCCAGGCGCTGCGGCCCGGCCAGCAGCTCCAGCGGGCCATGGTGCAAGGGCGTGCGTCCTTCGCAGCGCAGCGCAAGCGCGGGCCGCACCAGCCAGGCGGGCAAAAGCCGCGCATCCACAGCTTGCGTGGCACTCGGTGGCGGCGCCTCGCGCGCCAGTGCACCGGTGGCCGCTTGCCAGCACTGCATGGCTTCGGGGCGGTGGTCATCGCGCAGCTGCAGGGCTTGCACCCGCCGGGGGCCCAACCGCGCGCCCAGGCGCTCGATCAGTTCATGCCATGACATGCCGGTGATTCGATCCTTGCCATCGCCTAGCAGGTCAGCATTGGCGTGCGGCAGAGTTGCGGACTGACACACCACCAGACGAATCTGGTTGGCCGGCGCCGCCAGTACTGTGCGATCCAGAAACTCGGCCAGCAAACGACGCAGATGCGCCATGTCTTGCGTCGGCTGGGCAGTGCGAATGGGCAGGGACTGGCCGGCAGGCAGATCGACGCCTTCATGGCGGCGCAACTCGTGCTTCCAGGAAAACTCCAATACCAGCACGCCTTGCTGGCGCGTCTGCAACCATGCTTGCAGGGCCTGCAGCAAGCGGCTGGCCGAGTACAGCAAGGCAGGCCCGGAATCGGCCAGCGCGGGCAGCTCGGCGGACAGGTCAAACACCTCGGGCACCGCCACCCAGCGCAGCGAATGTGCAGCAGTGCCAAGCGCCTGGTCCAGCGCCAGCAGCACCGCTGCGCCAAACCGGCGCGCCACGCCTGCACGCGGCAAGACACGCAGATCGCCCCAGGTGTTGCAGCCCATGCGGCTGAGCGCGGGCACATGCGGACGCACGGCGCTCAAGGTATGCAAGGGCAAGCCATCGGGCAACTGCGCAGACGCAGGCGTTCGCAGGCCGGCAAGTGCCAGCCGCAGCAGCGCAAGGGCCTGGCCCGCCGTGGCGCCCTGCCCCACGGTTTCGGGCGCCATGTCCACCGCCCGCAGCGCGGCAAACAAGCTGCGCTTCAAGGGCTCCAGCCCACCCCAGAGGCGCAAGCTGCCGGAGAGTTCGAGCAGCAGGGCTTCTTCCTGCACCGCCACGCGCGACGTGAATTGCAAAGCCACGCCCACTGGCGCCAACGCATACGGCGCTTCATGCGCCTGTGCATCGGGAACAAAAAAAGCCAGCCAGCAAGGCCTGTGGTGGTGCATCAGGATGCTCCATCAGGCCCGCTCGTGCAGCAGCTTCTTCTGGCGCACGCCAGCCAGCACGCTCTTGTCCAGAGGCATCACCGCTTGCAAGGGTCGCAGCGGCAGGATGTCGGCTGCAGCCGGCGCTGTACCCCGCGCTATGAACGGCACTGTGAACGGCACTTCAGCCTGCTGCTGCGCCATGGTGCCCAGCACCTGCCCCAACCGCATATCAGTGCCCGGCAGGAACGACACATCGTGCAGAGGCGGACCGCGGCGTTTGGCGATGCGCACCTGCAACTGATGGGCGCCGGCCGCCTGCACCTGGTGCACCACCAGCCGCAGGGCGGCGGGTGAAGACGAAGTTTGCAGTTCCTCGGCCCGAAATACCCAGAACAGCACACCGCGCCGGCTTGCCATCACATGCAGGCGGCGCAAGGCGGCATAGGGCGCAGCAGGCAGCCAGGCCAGCACGGCGGCCACATCCTGGCAATTCAGGGCTTGCTCACAAGCCCACAGCCGGCTGCTGCGGTCCTGCACATCGACACGGCACAAGCGATGCGCTGGCAGACCCCGGCGTTCCAGAACTGGGCCAAAAGGTTCGTGCGCCGGCCCTACCAGAACCGCCGAACCGCGCTGCGCTGCCAGTCGCTCGGCCAACGCCGGCGCCACCAGCTGCCATTCGAGGGCTTGCTGCGAAGGAAAAAGGATTTCCGACAGCACGCCTGCAGACCATCCACCGCCCGGAAGGCACGCGTCCAAGGCCTCGTAGCCGGTTGGCTGCACCGAAGTGCCGCTGACTTCGAGCTGGTCGCCAGCACGCAGCCGGTGAATGCTGCGCAAACCTGGGTGCGAGAGAGGATCAGAGACAAAACGCAATACGGCAGACACAACAACCATCCAAAAAGTACTGTTCAAATATACAGTTTTTTGGAAGGAAGGTCTGCTCTATTTATTTTTCGTCAGTCGAAATTACGCTCGACTCAAGTGAGGGCCTGGCCTGGGCTAAATGCCAGTCTCTAGGAACTGCAGGCGGCCAATGCTTCGACCGATTGCTTGCGCGTCTGTTCGACCAGGTAGTCCAGAAACACGCGGGTGCGCTGAGGGATGAACTTGCGGCTGGGCAAGGCCGCATACATGGACAGCCGGCCGGTGATCCAGGGATTCAGCACGCGCACCAGTTCACCTTCCACTAAATGTGGAGCAGCGATGTCCACAGAAATCGAGGTGATGCCGGCGCCATCGAGCGTTGCGCACATCAGCGTGTCGGTGTGGTTGGCTTGCAGCGCCGGAGCGACTTCCACGGTTTGCACCTGGGCTTCGTCGGTCTCCATCCACATGCGCCAGGAGGTGGTCCGGCCGTGGGGCGTCTTGAGCCGCAGGCAATCGTGTGCCGCCAGATCCTGCGGCGTGCGGGGCTCGCCGCGCCGCTCGATATAGGCGGGAGCCGCCACCAGGATGGCCTTGGAATCCATCACCTTTCGCGCCACCACGTTGGCATCAAAGCTTGCGTCGGTGCCCAGCAACGTGATGTCGAAATCCTCGACCGGTGGCTCGTGCAGCGTTTCCGCTTCCAGGTCAATGGTGATCTTGGGGTAGAGCAGCCTAAAGCCGGCCAGCAGCGGTGCGATCACGTAGGTTGCCAACACCGGCGGCGCGTGCAGCCGCAGCATCCCCTGCAACTCCTGGGTGTGGGCGCTGGTGATGGCGTCGGCCTCTTCGATGTCCTGCAGGATGCTGCGCACCCGCAGCAAATAGGCCTGACCAGCGTCGGTCAACGAGAGGCGACGGGTGGAGCGCTGCAGCAACCGCGTGCCGAGGTGGCTCTCCAGGTCAGCGACCAGCCGTGTGACCACGGGCGGCGACATGTCAAGCGCGCGCGCGGCGGCGGCAAAGCCTTCTTCATCGACGACGCGCTCGAACACACGCATGGAAAGCAAACGGTCCATGAAAAGCTCCTTGACCTAGGGTGAGCGGGCATTGTGCGGTGTCACCCTTACCGTGCCGTTTCGTGTGCCTATTTCTGCGCTTCCCAAAAACAAAAACCCGGATCGATGTCGATCCGGGTTGCAAGGCGGGCGTTACCGTTTACTGAATCAGCTGCACACCTGTCTTGGCCTGCACCGCCTCGAACGACACATCAGGCGCCAGCTCAATCACCTTCAAGCCCTCGGGCGTCACGTCCATCACCGCCAGGTCGGTGATGATGCGGTCCACCACGCCGACGCCGGTCAGCGGCAGCGTGCATTCGGGGATGATTTTCAGGTCTTCAGTGCCGTCCTTCTTGCGTGCGACGTGCTCCATGAGCACGATCACGCGCTTGACGCCAGCCACCAGATCCATGGCGCCGCCCATGCCCTTGACCATCTTGCCGGGGATCATCCAGTTGGCCAGATCGCCTTTCTCGCTCACCTGCATGGCACCGAGGATCGACAAATTGATCTTGCCACCGCGGATCATGGCAAAGCTGTCGTGGCTGCCAAAAATCGACGAGCCGGGCAGCGTGGTCACGGTTTGCTTACCTGCATTGATCAAGTCGGCGTCCACCTGATCTTCGGTCGGAAACGGGCCAATGCCGAGCATGCCGTTTTCCGACTGCAGCCAGACTTCCTTGTCGCCGGTGAAGTTGGCCAC
>JBBSRE010000270.1:0-4551 GCA_038243365.1 Burkholderiales bacterium
AACCTCGCGCGTTGAATCGCGCACAGCGTCTTTTTCGCTTGAGGCGAGGACGCCTGACGCGGCTTTGCGCTGTGGCAGCGGTCAAACACATGGACTGACCTCGCCGCGGTGGGCCTTGCGACGCATGCAGGCACACTCCGTTTCTCCATGCGCACCGTGACACCTTCTGCCGAACCCTCAGCGCCAAGCGCCTGGGTGCGCGCCATGCCGGCAGTCTTCGTGCTGGTGTGGAGCACCGGCTTCATCGTTGCGCGCTTTGGCATGCCCAACGCGCCGCCCATGACTTTTCTGGCAATGCGCTATGCGCTGTCAATCGCCTGCTTCTTGCCGTGGATCGTGTTGGCACGCGTGCCGTGGCCGCAGGGACGCATGGCGTTGGTGCACCTGGCCGTCACTGGGCTGCTGATTCAGGCTGGCTACCTCGGCGGAGTCTGGTCCGCAGTAAAGGCGGGCATGGGCGCGGGGCTCATAGCGCTCATCGTCGGGCTCCAGCCGCTGCTCACCGCCATCTGGATCTCGGCGCGCGGCGGCAACGTGACCCGGCAGCAGTGGATAGGCCTCGCGCTGGGCTTGGGCGGACTCGTGCTGGTGGTGTCGCACAAGCTGGAAGCGGGCCATGAGGCATCGCTCGCAAGCTTGGCGCTTGGCATCCTGGCACTGGCGTCCATCACCTGCGGCACGCTGTATCAGAAACGCCATGTGGCGCCCTGCGACGTGCGCACCGCCAGCACTGTGCAGCTGATGGCTGCGCTGTTGGTAACGCTGCCGCTTGCGCTGCTTGAGCCCGAGACCGTGCGATGGAA
The DNA here is from genome assembly GCA_038243365.1 of Burkholderiales bacterium. GTDB lineage: Bacteria > Pseudomonadota > Gammaproteobacteria > Burkholderiales > Burkholderiaceae_C > Simplicispira. The sequence goes on from JBBSRE010000270.1 coordinate 804, forward strand.
TCTTGAGATGGTCGGCGCGTTGGCCTGGTCAGTGTTGGTGCTGACGCTAGGTGGAAGCTCGCTCTTCTACGTGCTGATCCAGCGAGGCGCGGCCACCGCTGTCACCAGCCTGATGTACTTGGTGCCGCCCTGCACTGCGGTCATGGCTTGGCTGCTGTTCGGCGAAAGCATCACCACCGCGACGGTGGTCGGCACGGTGATGACAGCCGTGGGCGTGGCCTTGCTGGTGCGCCGACGCTGAACGCCTTCGCACGCGGCATGGGCCATGCCGTACAGGTCAACGGCATGCTGCCCGTCGCGCTCCGGATTGGGTGTCGCATACAACCGAGGCATGAACCCAACCCCTCAACCCTTCAGCTCGAATTCGGGCAGCGGAGCGACCGCGCAACAGCACGCAGTTCCTCTCTTCGGCATGGGCACCTTCCGTCTAAAAGGCCAGGTCGTCGTCGATTCGGTGAAGAACGGGCTCGATGTGGGCTACCGCCTAGTCGACACCGCGCAGATTTACGAGAACGAAGCCGAAGTCGGCTGCGCCATTGCAGAGAGCAGCGTGCCGCGCGATGATCTCTTCATCACCACCAAAATATGGACCTCCAATTTTGTTGGCGACAAGCTGATTCCCAGCCTCAAGGAAAGCCTGCTCAAACTGCGCACGGATCATGTTGACCTGACGCTGATCCACTGGCCTTCGCCGAAGAACGCGGTTGCGATCCCCGAATTCATCGGCGCACTGGCTGAAGCCAAAGCGCAGGGGCTCACGCGGCATATCGGCATATCCAACTTTCCGATCGCGTTGATGAAGGAAGCCATCAAGGCAGCGGGCGAGGGCCAGATCGCCACCAACCAAGTGGAGCTCCATCCGTATTTGCAGAATCGCAAGTTAGCTGAATTTGCACAAGCTCAGGGCATCCAGATCACGTCATACATGACGCTCGCCTATGGCAAGGTGCTGGACGACAAAGTGATTGGCACGATCGCGGCGGCGCACGGCGCTTCGCCCGCGCAGGTGGTGCTGGCCTGGGCCATGCAGTTGGGTTATGCAGTGATCCCTTCTTCGACCAATCGCGATCATCTGGAAGGCAACCTGAAGGCGACGACGCTGCACCTGTCCGACGCCGATATGCAGCAAATCGCAGCGCTGGACCGGGGTGAGCGGCTGTGCGCCCCGGAGAGTTTGTCGCCTGCGTGGGATTGATTGCGCGTTGCTATCGAGTTAATAGCTAAATACGCTTTCAAATAGAGCGCTACACCCCTGTTTGACCAGGATTTTTTGCGCGACGGATCGGATGCTTTGGAGCCGTCACTCGCGGCCGTCTTGGCTGCTGAAATGTTGGGCACCTGCCCGACCCCGGCGCTGAGGGTCGCCCTGGCTCACAGCCCGCGTTCCACCATGTCCAGCAAGCGCTGCCCCATCACCGTCAGCATCGCAGGCGGCACATCCTGCAGCGGCCCATCCAGGGCCAGAAGCGCCATACCGTGCACGGTGGACCATGCTAGGTATTCCGCACCAGGGCGCCGCTCCGGCGGCAAGGCGCCTGCGGCCACCAGCGCGTCCAGCGCGGCGTTCAGATGCTGGAACGGATTAAGCCCCGTGTCGCCGCGCTTGGCGGCGTCACCGTCTACGTTGAAGCGGCCACCAAAAGCGGTGCGAAACAGCCCGGTTTCAGCGAACGCGAAACTGAGATAGCCGGTGCCCACAGCACGTACCCGAGCACGCGCCTGCTGCGTCGGCGTTCCGCCCACCGGCACCGCGTGGTACTGCTCCTCCATGGCGCGCGCCACCGCTGCCACAGCCTCAGCGCGTACCGCGGCAAGCAAGTCATTCCGATCAGCAAAGTGCCGGTAAGCGGCATTGGGCGATACGCCAGCGCGTCGCGTGGCCTCTCTGAGCACCACCGCTTCCGGGCCGCCTGCGCGGGCCAGTTCAACGCCTGCGTCTAGCAGCGCGCGACGCAGGTCTCCGTGCCGATAAGTGGCGCGTGGTGGGGGTTCCGGATTTTTTTCGATCATCAATGCACAGTATTGTAGACAGCGTCAACTTTCTCTGCGATCATTTGTGGACGCCGTCCACAAATGTGTTCATTCTGTTCCACTTTTTCAGGAAATCCCATGACTGATCCCACACCCACTCAGCCCGCCAAGAACCTCGAAAAAAGGTCAAACCAGCGTGGCGACTTCATCTGGTACGAACTGTTGACCAACGACGCCGATGCGGCGCAAGAATTTTATGGCGCGCTGCTCGGCTGGACTTTCAAGGACAGCGGGCAGGGCGACATGGATTACCGCATGTTCTCCGCCAAGGGAGAAGGCGTGGGCGGCTTCATGGCGCTCACCGGCGAGATGGCGGCCGGCGGCATGCGTCCGTGCTGGTTGGGCTACATCCTGGTTGATGACGTGGATGCCGCTGCGGCAGCGCTCAAGGATGCCGGCGGCGCCATCCACAGGGAAGCGTGGGACATTCCCGACGTCGGCCGGGTTGCGTTTGTCGCCGATCCGCAAGGCGCCATGTTCTACATCATGACGCCCACTCCCGCTGCGGGGAGCGCCGAGACCGTCAGCACCGCGTTTTCCTATGACGCGCCGATGGCCGGGCACTGCGCCTGGAACGAACTGTCGACCACCGATCAAAATGCGGCGATCGGCTGCTACACCAACCTGTTTGGCTGGCGGCAGGAAGGCGAGATGGACATGGGCCCAATGGGAAAGTACAAGTTCCTGTACCAAGGCGCCAAGATGCTCGGCGCAGCAATGAAAAAGCCGGACGAGATGCCCCTGCCGATGTGGACCTACTACTTCCGCGTACCCAGTATTGACTCGGCGGTCGCAATGATCGAAGCCCAGAACGGGCAGGTGTGCAGCGGTCCGCACGAAATCCCCGGCGGCGATTACACGATCAATGGCGTAGATCCGCAAGGCGCCCTGTTCGCGTTGGTGGGCGGGCGCTAGGGTGTCCGGCGTAAGTCTCGCGCGGATCTGATGGTGCGGATCGGGATGCGCAGCAACGTGTCTTTGTAAACCATCGCCGTGCTCGACCGCGGAGCCCAGTCCGACCATAAGTTCCTGCGAAATACGTTCGGCCGAACTAGCCATTTTTTAGAGAAAGCGAGAGGAAAGCATGAGCAAAGTATTCGTCAATGTTGGAATGAGCCTCGATGGCTATATGGCACCCGAAGGGATGACCATGGACGACCCTGATTACAAGAACTGGGGGGCCAAGTGGGGTGCGATGATGGCTTGGATCATCAATCAGCAGTATTTTCGCGAGAACCTCAAACTAGGCCCTGGCGGAGAGACTGGCCCGGTCAATGACCTGCTACGCGGCACCACGGAGCGCATTGGTGCCAACATTATGGGCAAGAGAATGTTCGACCAAGGCGAGGTCGCTTGGCCTGAAGAAGCGCCTTTTCACACCCCCGTCTACGTTCTTACCCATGAGAAGCGCGAGCCGTGGGTGCGGCCGGGTGGAACGACCTTCTATTTTGTGAATGACGGTGCGGAAGGTGCCCTGGCATTGGCCCGGGAATTTGCTGGCGGCAGCGATATCCGGATTGCGGGTGGTGCGGATGTGGTCCAACAGTATCTGAGCATGGGCGCGGTCGACGAACTCGAAATTGCCTTGGCACCCGTGCTGTTTGGCGGCGGGAGGCGCCTATTCGAGAACATCGGCGAGCCGCAACACCAGTTTCGCATTGACAGAATTCTTGATGGCCCGCACGCCACTCACTTGCGCTATGTGCGCAAGTGAGAC
>JBBSRE010000271.1:0-4549 GCA_038243365.1 Burkholderiales bacterium
CCGAGCTGCCGCTGCGACCCAAGAAAGGTCATCTGGTGATCACCGACCGTGGCGCTTCGCGCGCATCACCGCCTGTGCGGCATCAGCTAGTGGAGCTGGGCTATGTCAGCAACGCGCACCAGACCGAAGGCACATCCGTGGCGTTCAACTTGCAGCCGCGCCCGACCGGGCAGTGGTTGCTCGGTTCGTCGCGTCAGTTCGACACGCTAGACCCCGCAGTCGACAACGCTGTACTGGCACGCATGCTGAGGCGAGCGCTGCAGTACGTGCCTGCTCTGGCGGAACGCACTGCCATCCGAACCTGGACCGGCTTTCGCGCCGCCACGCCTGACGGCTTGCCCATCATCGGGCGCCACCCGGAGCGCGAGCACCTGTGGCTGGCCGTGGGACACGAAGGGCTGGGCGTGACTACTGCGCCGGTGACAGGTCTGCTGATTGCCGCCAGCCTGTTTGGTTGCGCGCCACCCATTGACCCGTCGCCGTATGCGTTTGAGCGCTTTGCGCGCGCGCCCGCAGTCATCGGCATGTCGTCACTTGAGCGCTCCACATGAACCATCGCTCTGATCCATCTGACACGGTTCGCGTCACGATGGAAGGCCACAGCATTGAAGTGCGTGCTGGCAGCAGCGTCGCCGCCGCCTTGGCGCTGCGCCCCCCCGGAGTCACGCGGCGCTCCGTCAGCAGCGAGTGGCGCGCGCCGTTTTGCGGCATGGGCGTGTGCCAGGAATGCCGCGTACTCATCGACGGCCATGAACGCCTGGCATGCCAGACAATTTGCCAAGAGGGAATGCAGATAGTGACCACGGACAGCCGCGCAGCCAACGCGCCGTTCGCGCCATTTGCGCACGATGGCGATCCACCTCCATGACCTCAGAGTCAGATAAAAATCGCGGCGCGCAGCGCTGCGATCTCCTCATCATCGGCGCCGGCCCGGCGGGTATGGCCGCGGCGCTGGCTGCTGCGCCCAGTGGCATGCACATCGTCCTGGTGGACGACAACCCCGCGCCGGGCGGCCAGATCTGGCGCGATGGGCCGGGGGTCCATCTGCCTGCTCCGGCTCGCCGGCATCGCGATGCACTGGGTCGGCACGCCAACATCACGCTGCTTTGCAGCACCCGCGTCATCGGGCTGGGCGACCAAGGTGCCGACGATGAGGCGCCACCGCTGATTCTTGAAGACTCCGGGCGTGGCTGGACGCAGCACTGCCGACAGCTGCTGCTGTGCACCGGTGCGCGCGAATTGCTGGTGCCCTTCCCCGGCTGGACGTTGCCAGGCGTCACCGGCGCCGGCGCGCTACAGGCGTTGATAAAGGCCGGGCTGGAAGTGCGCGGCCAGCGCATCGTCATTGCCGGCACCGGTCCGCTGCTGTTGGCTGCCGCGGCCAGCGCGCGCAAGGCTGGTGCCCACGTGCTGCGCGTGGCCGAACACACGCCGTGGCGTGCGCTGCTCGGCTTTACCGCGCAGCTGCCGCGCTGGCCAGCCAAGCTGCTGCAGGTGCCTGCGCTGGTGCATCGCCAACTGCGTGCCGGCACCCATGTGCTGGAAGCCACCGGCGGCGGTCATGTCGAGGCCGTGCGGCTTGCCCGAGCCGATCAGCATGAAGAAACACTGGCGTGTGACCGCCTGGCCTGCGGTTTCGGGCTGGTACCCAACACCCATCTGGGCCAGATGCTGGGCTGCGGCACAGATGCGCTTGGCGGCTTGCAGGTGGATACGCAGATGCAGACGTCGGTACGCGGCGTGTATGCGGCTGGCGAGTGCACTGGCTTCGGTGGCAGCGAGCGCGCGCTGGTGCAAGGAGCCATTGCCGGGCATACGGTGGCCGGCAATATGGCCGCCGCCGAAGCCTTGAAGCCTGAGCTCACGCGCTGGCAAAGCTTTGCCGATGCCTTGCACCGCTCGTTTCCCGTCCGATCCGAGGTGCTCGCCGGCCTGGCGCAGGATGACACTTTGGTGTGCCGCTGTGAAGATGTGCCTCACGGCCAGCTCAAGGCGCGCACCGGCTGGATTGATGCCAAGCTGCACACCCGCTGCGGCATGGGCGCCTGCCAGGGCCGCATCTGCGGCGCCGCGGCGCAAGTACTCTACGGATGGACGCCTCAACCCGCACGCCATTTGCTGTCACCCGCTCGCATCGCGACGCTTGCTGCGCTCGACTACACCGACGCCACACCAGGCGCATGACTTGCTCTCGCCCCGCTGTTCTGGTTTCATTTCTTTTGACGACTTCACCAGCATGACCCAAAACAATTCCACCGATCCAACCCTGGTCGACCCCCATGCCATGGTGCAGGTACCAGAAGAGAAGCTAACCGAGCTCACCCGCCGCGCGCTGTCCCGCATGGGCCTCACCGATCCACACGTGCAAGCCATTGCACGCGTCATCGTGGCAGGCCAGCGCGACGCCTGCCAATCCCACGGCGTTTATCGGCTGCTGAGCTGTGCCGATGCGGTGCGCGCCGGCAAGGTGCAGCTGGGCGTAGAGCCGGTGGTGGTAGCCAATGGCAGTCCCATCGTGCAGGTGGATGCCCAATTCGGCTTTTCGCCGCTGGCGTTCGAGCGCGGCTTGCCGGAACTGGTGGCAGCCACCCAGCGCCATGGCCTGGGCGCGCTGGTGATCCGGCGTTGCTTTCACTTCTCGGCCTTGTGGCCCGAGATCGAGGCCATCACCGCGCACGGTCTGGCAGCGTTGGCGCTGACCCCCAGCCACGCGTGGGTCGCGCCAGCAGGCGGCAACCGCCCCCTGTTTGGCACCAACCCGATCGCTTTTGGCTGGCCGCGCCCCGGCCCCTACCCGTATGTTTTTGACTTCGCCACCAGTGCCATTGCCCGTGGTGACCTGGAGCTGCACCGCCGTGCCAGCCAGCCGCTGCCCGAGGGCTGCGGCGTTGATGCGGACGGCCAGCCGTCCACCGACCCGGTCGCAATTGCCAAAGGCGCCATGCTGGCTTTCGGTGGGCACAAGGGCTCCGCGCTGGCGACCATGGTGGAGCTGATGGCCGGCGCGCTCATCGGTGACTGGATGAGCCGCGAATCACAGGCGTTCGACGACGGCGCTGGCGTTGCGCCCTGCCACGGCGAACTCATTCTGGCGTTCGATCCCGCCGCGTTGGGCGGGCCGGATGCGGCTAAGCAGTCAGAGCGCGCCGAGCAGTTGTTTGCTGCCATCACCGACCAAGGCGCGCGCCTGCCGTCGCAGCGCCGTTTCGCCGCGCGGGAACGCAGCCACGCAGAAGGTATTTCGGTGCCGGCGGGGCTTTATGAAGAGGTTGTTCTGCTGGCAGGCTGAAGGGTTGACGGATGGAGCCTGGCTTGGCCTGCTCGCGTCCCATCCCGGACCGCACCAGGTCTCGATGCGTCTCGCAGACCGTTCGGCTCTGCAACAATCCGTTTATGACGACCACCCTGCCCCAGCCGGACAGCACACCCAAGCGGCGCGCGGCAGACGTCGCCTACGACGCCATTGAGACCCTGCTCTCCACGCTGGTGATTGCGCCCGGCAGCCCGGTGGTGGAGGCCGATATCACAGTGCTCACCGGCTTGGGGCGCACGCCAGTGCGCGAAGCTCTGCTGCGCATGGTGAGCAACGGGCTCGTCGTGCAGCAGCCGCGCCGGGGACTGGTGGTCTCCAGCATTGATCTGGCCGCGCATCTGGACGTGATCCAGACGCGCCGCGCGCTGGAATGCCTGATCGCAGCGTGCTCGGCACGGCGCGCGCCGGCCGAGCAGCGCCAGCAGATCGTGAGCTGCGCCGAACAGATGGTGAAGACAGCCGAGCGTGGCGATCTTCATGACTACATGCGCACCGACCATGCGCTTGATCTCGTCAACCACGTGGCCAGCCACAACCGCTCTGCAGTGCAGTGCGTCGGGCCACTCATCGTGCAGTGCCGGCGTTTCTGGTACGCCTACCAGCACGAAGGCGACGTGAGTGAAGGCGCGCGCGCCCACCTGCATTTGGCTGAGGGCATTGCCAGCGGCAATGAGGCGCATGCAGTGGCCGGAGCCAACCAGCTGATGGACTATCTGGAGCGCTTTGCGCGCCGCATCATCGATCAGTGACTGCGCTGTGCGGTCACTATAATTTCGATAGCTGCTAGCGCTTGATACATAAGCTCTAGAGGCCTAAAACACCCAAACTTTCTGCGCTTGCTTGCGATGCCCACATTGGGCAGCGCGTTGAAATCAAGCCGCTGTGCCTGCAGGCACGGAGGTACTTCGGCCATCTGCGGTGAACGCGCCTCCCTTTATGAGCTCGGCCGTGCGGTTGGCGCCGTCCGCGGCGTCCGCGTCGAAAGAGGGGCGGGGCACAGCAGATGCCGTTGAGCACTGCGCTTGCATCACGCGGTTTTGTCCGGCGTGCTTGGCCTCGTACAGAGCCTGGTCGGCGCGCTGAAGCGTCTCTTCAAGCGACTCACCGCGCTCGTGCCTCGCCCAGCCTATGGATACCGTGATGCGGATGGAGTGCGCATCATGGGCCAGCACGTGCGCCTGCACAGCGCTACGCACCCGCTCCAACAGTTCAGCGGCGGCGTTCGGCTCGGTGTCG
>JBBSRE010000272.1:0-4548 GCA_038243365.1 Burkholderiales bacterium
CGCTTGCTGCAACGCGCCGGCCGCTCCGGCCATGCGCCGGGCCGGCGCTCCCGCGTCACCCTGGTACCGACGCACAGCCTGGAACTGGTGGAGGCGGCTGCGGTGCGGCACGCCATTGCGCACGGACAGATCGAATCGCGCCGCTCGCCGTCGGCGCCGCTGGACGTACTGGTGCAGCACCTCGTCACCATCGGTTTGGGCGGCGGTTTTTTGCCGCATGACCTGTTGGCGGAAGTAAGACGCGCCTACGCTTATCGGCACCTGAGCGACGCCTCTTGGCAGTGGGCACTTGCCTTTGTACGGCAAGGTGGCGCGAGCCTGGTTAACTACCCCGACTTCTCACGCGTGCAGCCCGACGACGACGGCGTTTGGCGTGTGCCGGATGCCCGGCTGGCCCGTCGCCACCGCAGCAACGTGGGCACCATCGTCAGCGACGCTTCGCTCACGGTGCAGTACCTCAAGGGACCCAAGCTGGGCAGTGTCGAAGAGAGCTTTCTCTCACGCCTGCAGCCAGGCGATGTCTTCACCTTTGCAGGGCGGCTGCTCCGGCTGGTGCGCATTGAGCAGATGACCGCCTGGGTGCGCCGCGCTACCAGTGGTGCGGCGGCGTTGCCGCGTTGGAACGGCGGCCGTTTGCCGATTTCTGAAACGCTCGGTCGCGCCATGCTGGAACAACTGGCAGAGGCAGGGCAAGGCCAGTTCAATTCCCCTGAGATGCGCTGCGTGCAACCTCTGTTGGCACTGCAGGCTGCTTGGTCCGCATTGCCTACGCCTGGGACGCTGGTGGCCGAAACGCTGCACACGCGCGAAGGCTGGCACCTTTTTCTGTATCCGTTTGCCGGCCGACTGGTGCACCAGGGTCTCGCCGGGTTGCTGGCCTGGCGTGCTTCGCACCAGACGCCGAATACGTTTTCAATTGCGGTCAACGACTATGGGCTGGAGCTGCTCTCGGCCCGCGAGACCGACTGGGCCGCCCTGCTCCCCGACTTGCTGGGCGACCACACCGAAACGCCAGAGACGCTGGCGGAAGAACTGCTGCAAAGTCTGAACGCTACCGAAATGGCGAGGCGCCGTTTTCGGGAGATTGCGCGCATTGCCGGGCTGATCTTTCAGAGTCACCCGGGCGAGCAGCGCAGCAATCGGCAGATCCAGGCTTCCGCCTCGCTGTATTACGACGTGTTCGCGCGTTATGACCCGGACAACCTTTTGCTGGCGCAGGCGCGCACCGAACTGCTGAGCCAAGAGCTGGATGCTGCGCGCCTCACCCACACGCTGGCCCATATGCGAGCGCAAACTTTGGCGTTGTGCCCTTTGACTCAGCCGACGCCGTTTGCGCTGCCCCTGATGGTGGAGCGCTTTCGTGAGCGGTTCTCTACCGAGACGCTCGCCGATCGCCTGGCGCGCATGGTGGAAGCGTTGGAGAAGGCTGCCAACGCGCCCATGGGTGCTGGCACCACAAGTGAAGGTGACCTTCCTGCGCTGCGCCGCCGCGCGCGCAAGCCGCCTTCTGCCCCCGCCACGGGTCAATCGCAGGCATGAGCGCACCGCCGACGCAACCAGCTCAGCCGCGGGAAGACAACTGCGCTCCACCTGCCGGTGCCTGCCATTTGTCAACGCACGGCCTGAACCTGTGGCTGTTGCCCGGTTGCGCTGTCTGGTGGCCGCAAGCGGCCATGCTGTTTGTCGCCGACTTGCACTTGGGCAAAGCTTCCACGTTCAGGCGTGCCGGCCTGCCTGTGCCCCGAGGCACCACACAGGACAACCTGCAGCGGCTTTCCCGGCTCCTGCATGACACGCAGGCACGCCACCTGGTTTTCCTGGGCGATCTATTGCATGCGCGCAGTGGTGCAGACGCAGCGCTGTGGCAAGCAATGGCGGGGTGGCGCGCGCGACACCGCGACACCGATGTGACGTTGGTGCGCGGCAACCATGATGTGCACGCGGGCGACCCGCCGGCCGTGCTGGGCATCACCTTGGTGAACGAGCCTTGGCACCCGGTACCGGACGCAGCCCTGTGCGGCTGCCATCACCCCCAATCGGTCGTCGGCACTCTCGCTTTGGCCGGGCATTTGCACCCCACCGCGCAGCTGTTTGGCAGCGGCCGCGACCGTCTTCGCGTGCCGTGTTTTGTGCTGAACGGTGATCAACTGGTTTTGCCGGCGTTCGGCGCTTTCACCGGCACCGCATCCACACGCTGGCCGGAGCATGCACGCTTGTTTGCGGTGGGCGGGGAACAGGTGCTGCCACTGCCTCGCGGACGCGGATGACTGCGCTTGGTGCTGCGGGTGGTAGGCGGTTGGCGGTTGGCGGTTGGCACGCAGGTGAAAGCGGCCCTGCGACGGCCTCTGTGTCAGCGCACTTGCCGCTTCAGCCGCTTCAGGCGGTTTCAGGCCGCTGCAGACATCCGCGGCGCGCGCGCAGCCACGCCAGCGCCGACCATGCCGGCCGACAGCACACCGAGCACCAGCGCCACTGCTGCGCCGTAGAACACCGCGTGCGTCATGCCACGGTCCAGCACGGCGCCAAACAGCGGGGCGCCCAGCGCAAAGCCCAGGTCCAGGCCGGAATAGACCGTGCCATAGACCCGGCCGGTAGCCCCAGGGGGTGAAGCGCGTTTGATGAGCATGTCCCGCGACGGCCCCGCGACCCCTGTGCCCGCGCCGGCGATCGCTGCAACCCAAAGTGCGGCCACGCCCGGCAACAATCCCGTGCCCACCAACGCCAGCAAAGCGGCTCCAGCGAACATGGAAATGGCGATCACGCGCTCCAGCCGCTCGACGCGGGCAACCAGAAAACCACCCGCCACCATGCCGGCCGCGCCAAACAGCATGTAGCCTGTGATGACCATGGCGGTGAGCGCCAGTGGCAGCCCGTACATGGTGCCCAGTGCCGGGCTGGCAAAGCTTTGCATCGCTGCCAGCGCGCAGGTGCTGAAAAAGAAGAACGAAAAGCACAGCCAGATGGACGGCAAGCGCAGGAACGCCATGGGGTGCTCGGCCCGCCCGTCCTTGCCCGTGGCCGATGCTCCATGTGCCCACTCGCCCACGCTGTCGTCCACCGCATCACGGTTCCACCACAGCACGGCCATCATCAAGAGCGCCACGGCGCAGGCGGCAAAGCACGCTGTGCGCCAAGAGCCCGTGGCCGTGGCGATGCCCGCCATGAATACAGGCGCTGCGGCCCAACCCAGGTTGCCGGAGATGCCGTGCACTGAAAACGCATGCCCCAGTCGCGCTTGCGAAACGCGCTTGTTCAGGATGGTGAAGTCCACGGGGTGGAACGAAGCATTGCCCAACCCTGCCAGTGCCGCCGCCACCGCCAGCCCGAAATAGCCCGGCGCCATGCCGGCCGCCAGCGCTGCCGCGGCAAAGCAACCCAAGGCCCCAAACAACACCGGCCGCGCGCCGACCCGGTCCACCAAAAAACCTGCAGAGGCCTGCCCCAGGGCCGAAATCACGAAGAACACCGACACCAGCAAGCCCAACTCCGAATAGCTGAAGCCGAACTCTCTGATGAACCACGGAAACAGGGGTGGCAGCAGCATGTGAAAGAAGTGCGACGTCGCGTGTGCGCCACCAATCAAGCCGATAGTGCGTGCGTCCTGGCGCAGCGGCACTGCGGCGGCGGATGCGGGGGCGTTGGTGGGGTGCGCAGAGTTGCTCATGCGGCGATGGTAGGCCCAATGCCTTCGGCCGGTATACGATAGTCTGCCAACTTCTAACGCCAACGCGCCATCCGCGAAGTCGCCTTACCCGTCTGCTCGCCTTGCCCGTGAACCCGCCCACTGCCACCAGCACCGAGCCTGCGGTCGTTGGCGCGCTCGACCCCCACCTGTACGGCCCCAGCGCACAGCGCCCGGTGCGCGCCAAGCTTAGGCGACTGACCGCCACCACACGCGTTGCGCCGCACAGCCACCCCTGGGGGCAAGTGGCGATGTCCGAGGGTGGTGTGATCCGCTTGAGTACTGAAGGTGGCAGCTACTTGGTGCCACCCTCGCAGGCGCTGTGGATTCCGCCCGGTATGCGCCATGCCGTCACCATTCTGGACGACGCCGACCTGCGCACGCTGTACCTGCATGTGCCGCGCGGGCGCTGCGGTCCGGCTGGCGCGCCGCTGGCGCAGGCCAGCGCTTGGTGCGGCGCGCGCCTGCTGGAAATGTCAGCGCTGCTGCATGCCCTGGTGCGCGAATTGCCGACCGCCGCGAGTGACGAAGAGGCCCCTGTGACCGCGCACGAGCGGCAGCGCGAACGACACCTGAGCGCGCTGATTCGCCAGGAGCTGGCGCAGGCCAGCACCCGCCGCCTGGGGGTGGAACTGCCGCGCGACAAGCGCTTGCGCCAGCTGTGCGACGCGGTGCTGGCGGAACCCACGCGCCACGGCACCTTGGCCGACTGGGCGCAAGGCACCGGCGCCAGCCCGCGCACCGTGGCGCGGCTGTTTCAGGATGAGCTTCAAACCACGTTCACCCAATGGCACCAGCAGGTGCTGCTGGCGCAGGCGGTATCACTGGCCGCGCGGGATTGGCCGATCGCCCGCATCGCGGCTGAG
>JBBSRE010000273.1:0-4530 GCA_038243365.1 Burkholderiales bacterium
AACCAATTGTTGGCGCGGCCCCACGGCATTTTGCTGGTCACGGGTCCTACTGGTTCGGGCAAAACCACCACGCTGTACGCGGCGCTCGCCAAGATCGACGCGACCGCGCAAAAGATCATCACCGTCGAGGACCCGGTGGAATACCAACTCGAAGGCATCAACCAGATTCAGGTGCACCCGCAGATTCACCTCACCTTCGCCAACGCGTTGCGCTCGATCCTGCGCCAAGACCCCGACATCATCATGATCGGAGAGATGCGCGACGGCGAAACCGCGCAGATTGCGGTGCAATCGGCCCTCACCGGGCATTTGGTGCTCTCCACCCTGCACACCAACACCGCCGCAGGCGCCGTGATCCGCATGAAGGACATGGGCGTCGAAAGCTATCTCATCACCTCGGCCGTCAACGGCGTGCTGGCGCAGCGGCTGGTACGCACTCTGTGTGAGCACTGCAAAGAAGCCTACGAGCCCGGAACCGAAGTGCGCACAAGCACCGGCCTGGCGCGTTTTTGCAGCAGTGACACCCCCGTATACCGCGCCGTAGGCTGCGCCGAATGCCGCCAGTCTGGCTACCGTGGCCGTACCGGCATCCATGAGTTGCTGTTGCTCGACGAGCCGATGCGCCGCGCCATCATCGATGGGCGCGATGCCAATGCGCTTAATGCGCTCGCAGCGCAAGGCGGCATGCTCACGCTTTACGAAGACGGTCTGCGCAAAGTCGCAAAAGGCGTGACCACACTGGACGAACTGGCTCGCGTCACGCAGGACCAGGCCGATGCCTGATTTCGCTTGGCGGGCCGCGAACGGCGCTGGCAAGGTGGAAACCGGGCACTTTGCGGCGCCGGGTGAGGCGGGCGTGGTGCGCCATCTGCGCTCGCTGGGCCTGACACCGCTCAGCATCGATGCCGCGACAGGGGCGGGTGGTTCAGGTGGTATTGGCAGGCCAGGCGGCGCATTGCCAGCAGGCTTGCAGTCGCCCGCAGGTGGCGGCCGCAAGGCGCGCGGGCCGGTCAATGCAGCCGATGTGCTGGCGCTGACATCCGAGCTGGCCATCATGCTGCGCGCTGGCCTGGCGCTGGACAACGCCTTGCGCGTGCTGATCGACATGAGCCACAAGCCGAGCGTGGCAGCGCTGGTGCAGGGTGTGCTCGACGCGGTCAAGGGCGGCACGCCGCTCAGCCGGGCGCTGGCCGTGCACCGCGATTTGTTTGGCGACTTCTATATCAACATGATCCGTTCCGGCGAGGCGAGCGGACAGATGTCGGCGGTGCTTGACCGGCTGGTTGAGCACATGGAGCGCCAGCGCGCACTGCGCGACAACGTGGTTTCCGCCACCATCTATCCGGCGATTCTGTTGACAGTGGCGGTGCTGTCCCTGATCGCGATGCTCGGCTTTGTCGTGCCGCAGTTTGAAAAACTGTTCACCGACATGGGCGATGCTTTGCCACTGCCCACACGCTGGGTCATGGCGCTCGGTCACGCGTTTACCAGCTACGGCATCTTCATAGGCATCGCGGCATTTGGTATCGGCACGCTGACGATGCGCTGGCTGCGCACACCGGCCGGCAGGCGCTGGTGGCAATCGCTCATGCTGCGCCTGCCGCTTGTCGGTCGTCTGGCGTTGAAATACCAGCTCACGCTGTTTTCGCGCTCGCTCGGCACTCTGCTGGGCAACGGGGTTCCGATGCTCACTGCGTTGCATATTGCCACCGAAACCGTCGGCAATGTCGTGCTGCGGAAGTCCCTCGAGAGCGTTTCGCCCATGGTGAAAGAGGGCGGAAAAGTGGTGCAGGCCATCGCGGCTACCGGCATCTTCGAGCCCCTGGCCATCAACCTGATCCGAGTCGGTGAAGAAACCGGTCGCATCGGCCCGATGATGCTGGAGTTGGCCAACATATTGAACCGCGAGGTCGAAACCGGCATCAAACGCCTGCTGACGCTGGTGGAACCCGTATTGATTCTGGTGCTGGGCATCCTTATCGCGGCGATCATCGTCTCCATCCTCCTCGGCATCCTGTCTATCAATGACCTCGCCGTATAATTTTTGTTTGCCCAAGGAGCCGTCCCGAATGGTGACTTTCCCTGCGCGCCGCAGCTGCGGCACGGTCTCGAAATCTCGTGGTTTCACCCTCATCGAGCTGCTGGTGGTGCTGGCCATCCTCACGCTGCTCGCCGGCCTCGTAGGCCCCCGTGTGCTGAACCAGCTCGGCGGCGCCAAATCCAAGACTGCGGGTGTCCAGATCGCTGATCTCGACAAATCGCTTGAAATATTCAAGCTCGATGTGGGCCGCTATCCTTCTACCGAGGAAGGCCTCGAAGCCCTGGTCAAGCGCCCCGGAAACGTCAACGGCTGGACTGGCCCGTATCTCAAGGGCGGCGTCCCGGCAGACCCCTGGGGCCATCCCTATCGCTACGCCAACCCTGGTTCAAACGGCGGGTTGGAGATTCTCTCGCTGGGCGCAGACGGCGCGCCCGGCGGTGAGGGCGAGAACGCCGACGTTCGCAATACGCCCTGACAGGCTGGCGGTCTCCCATCGCGCAGCAGGGTCATGCAATGCGACGCAGTCGCGGCTTCACGCTGATTGAGCTGCTGGTGGTCTTTGCGATCATCGGCTTGATCATCGCTGTGGTGCCGGTGGCCTTTGACCGCTTGCGCGCCTCAGCGCAATACAGCGACACGGTTCGCGCTCTGGTCAGCCAGTTGCGCACCGCTCGTTTTCAGGCGCAAAGCCAAGGCCGTGATGTGCTCTTCGTGGTCCGATTGAGAGAACACAACTTCGGCATTGAAGGCGGCGCAGCGCATGCGGTTCCGGAAGGCATTGAACTGCGCACCACGGTGGCGGATACCGGACAAACCGGTGCACAGGAAGCAGGTATTCGTTTCCTGCCCAATGGCGGCGCCAGCGGAGGCAGCATTGAAGTGCTTCGCGCGCCCGGTACCGGCACGCGGCTTCGGGTGGACTGGCTCTCGGGCCGCGTCACGCACGAAGCTCTTCTGCCATGAACAGGCGTGCGATGCGAGCCCAAAGCGCACCGACCCGCTTGCCTGCCGGCGGCTTCACCCTCCTGGAGCTGCTGGTGGCACTTGCCATCATGGGAATGTCACTGGCCTTGCTCTACCGCGCCAGCGGCAGCGGTGCCCGCAATGTGGCTGACATTGAAGCCTATCAGCGCGCGGTCATGGTGGGGCAGAGCGTTTTAGACCTGCGCAGCACCGTGCCAGCTAGCGGCTGGAGCGCTGCTGGAACCGACGGTGCCTATGCGTGGCGCGTCACTAGCGCCCCCTATCCCACCGGTGTTGCCGCGCCCAACGTTCCTCCGCTCCATGCGCTGGAGATACGGATCGAGTGGGGCCAGCCGCGCCGCGAGTTGCTGCTGCGCACCTTGAAGCCCGAGCGGAAGCCGCCGGAGCCAGGCCGCTCGCCATGACGACCCCTGTTTCCGTTACCCGTTCGCGGGCGCGCGGTTTTTCCTTGGTGGAGCTGCTGGTCGTGATGACGCTGCTGTCGCTCGTCGTGCTGGCACTGGGTTCTGCTTTGCGCACCATGGCACAAACCCAGGAGCGGCTCGACGCCAGCCTCACCCGCACCGACGATCTGCGCGTCACCGACACGTTTTTACGCGGCATTCTGGGCCGCGTCGCAGCGCACAAAAAACCGGGCGTGTTGGCCCAGGGAGAGAACCCTTTCCTTTTCAGCGGACAGGCCGGTGAAATCAGCTGGATCGGCATCATGCCGGCGCGCTACGGCGCGGGAGGGCGGTATTTTCTGCATTTGGGGCTGGAGGACGATGCCGGAACCAGTGCACTCGTTTTGCGCTATGCACCGTGGAAGGACGATGGCAGCACACCTGTCTGGTCGTCTGCAGAGCGCCATGTGCTGGTCAAGCCGGTTGCCGGCGTGCAGTTCGAGTACGAAAACGCTGCGGTGGAACCGCCGCAGTGGATGCCGGTCTGGGCCTCGCCCGATGCGCTACCTGAGCGCGTGCGCGTCACGCTGGTCGGCACCAGCGGCGACTGGCCGTCGGTCGTGGTGCCACTTCGGCAACTGCGAGGTAGCACCGCTGGGTCGGGCGGTGCTGTGTTTGGGGGTACCCAATGATCCGAAGCGGCACACGCTTGCCGCCGCGCTCCGCAACGGGCATGGTCCTCATCGCCGTACTTTGGATTGTTGCGGCCCTGTCGATCGCCGTGACCGGGCTGACCCGGTCGGTGCGGCAGGAGGCTGCGTTGATGGGCGCATCCCGTAACGCCTTGCAGGCCGCTGCATCAGGAGAGGCTGCGATCGCGCTGGTGCTGCAACAGCTGCTGGCGGCCGGGGCACCACTCAGCCGCCTGCAGGAAGTGTCGGTCGAATTTGACCAGCGGGTCATAGTGGTACAAATGATGCCGCTCACCGGGCTGATCGACATCAATGCTGCACCGCCCGCACTGCTGGCCCGGCTTTATTCGGTGACGGGTGGCATGCCCACAGGCGATGCCGAAGCAATGGCGCACGCCACGGTTGCATCGCGTGAGCAAAGGGATTCGCG
>JBBSRE010000274.1:0-4499 GCA_038243365.1 Burkholderiales bacterium
ACCACCGAAAACCGGTCGCCCTTGCGCAAGGACTTGCGGAAATCGATGTCGCCGGAAAACAGCTCAGCGAGCTGGATGGCGACTGCATCGGGAATATTGGAGTCGTCGGTGGCAGCAAACAGCGAGCTGCGAATGACACCGCCAGCCAGGCGGCTGGAGGTGGTCAGCTTGGACGATTCCACGCGCGAGGTGAAAGAATCACCCTGGCGCTCCACCACCAATCGTTTGAACTGGCCGCTATCGTCTGGCGCCCAGCGGGCCGTCAGGCGCAGCAGGTGATGGTCGTCTGTGGTCTCTGCCGTAAGAGCGCGACCACTGCGGCCTAACAGGTTCTGGTGGACGTTGGAATCACGGCGCAACCAGGCGGCGGCTTCCGGGTCGGCCACGCCCATGCGCTGCAGAAGCGTTTCGGCGGTATCGGTGGTGCGCAGCTGCTCGCTGCGGTAAAGGGTGAAGCCGGGTTGCTCAACCAGCTGCGCCACAGTGGCGTCGCTGGCCAGCGATTGCACCGGCTGGGCGATGCTCTGCTGAGGAATATCCGCAGCGTCGGGGCCGAGCGAAGCGACTGCGAAAGCGCCGCCGCCAGCGGTCAGTAAGAGGGCGGCGAGTGCGGCGGTCAGGCGTTGGGGGTGATTGCGCAAGCTGCGGGAGATCGGCGCAAAGGTGCTGCGGCCGGCGGGGGTCAAGCCAGTGGTCAAAATCGGGGTCCCAGTGTGGCGTGGTCTGGCGGTGGCAGGCGGCGGGTGGCCGGGTGCTCGTCAAGGCGCACAGGCGTTCAGGAACGGCGTCGCTCTGTTGGAGCCGGGCAGTGCACCCAAGGCTCCCAATAGAATTCGCGACGGCGATGTGCGCAGAAGTATAAACAAGCCCTCTGCAGAAATGCCCCGGAAAACCCTAATGATTCAATCAAGTGCTACACCCCCACCCTTCTCCGATGCTGTAGGACAGGCGCTGGAAGTGTCGCTTCGCGGCGTCGAGGAATTGCTGCCGCAGCACGAATGGGTGCGCAAACTGCAGCGTTCGGAGGCTAACGGTCAGCCTTTGCGCATCAAACTCGGCCTGGACCCGACGGCGCCGGACATCCACATCGGCCACACCGTGGTGCTCAACAAGATGCGCCAGCTGCAGGATCTGGGACACCAGGTCATTTTTTTAATCGGCGACTTCACCAGTTTGATCGGCGATCCGTCTGGCCGTAACAGCACGCGTCCGCCGCTCACGCCTGCGCAAATCAAGGAAAACGCTGACACCTACTATCGCCAGGCGAGTTTGGTGCTGGACCCGGCGCGCACTGAAATTCGCTACAACAGCGAGTGGAGTGAGCCCTTGGGCGCGAGCGGCATGATCGCGTTGGCAGCCAAGTACACCGTGGCGCGGATGATGGAGCGCGACGATTTCCACAAGCGCTTTACGACCGGCCAGTCGATCAGCGTGCACGAGTTCCTGTACCCGCTGATGCAGGGCTACGACTCGGTGGCTTTGAAGAGCGACCTGGAGTTGGGCGGCACGGACCAGAAGTTCAACCTGCTGATGGGCCGCCACCTGCAGCAGGAATATGGCCAGGAGCCGCAGTGCATCCTGACCATGCCTTTGCTCGAAGGGCTCGACGGCGTCGAGAAGATGAGCAAGAGCAAGAACAATTACATCGGTATCAGCGAGCCAGCCAACAGCATGTTCGCCAAGGTACTGTCGATCTCCGACACGCTGATGTGGCGCTGGTACACGTTGCTGTCGTTCCAGTCCCTGGCTGAGATCGCAGCATTGAGGGCCGAAGTGGACGCGGGCCGCAACCCTAAAGACGCCAAAGTGCTTTTGGCGCGCGAGATCACGACGCGTTTCCACAGCGCCGCGGCTGCGGCTGCGGCAGAGCAGGATTTCGCCAACCGCAGCAAGGGCGGCGTGCCAGAGGAAATACCTGAAGTGCAACTCTCCGGCGCGCCGCTCGGCATCGGCGCGCTGCTCAAGCAAGCGAACCTGGCGCCTTCGACCAGCGAAGCCTGCCGCCTGATCGACGGCGGGGGGGTGCGCGTAGATGGCGCAGTGGTGAGCGACCGGGGCCTCAAATTGACGCCTGGCAGTTATGTGGTGCAGGTGGGCAAGCGCAAGTTTGCACGGGTTGTTCTGGTTTAAAGTTATGGCCAAAATGGCCTGTATCGTAAGCCCAGTAGGCGTGAACAGCTATTGAAATCATAGTGACTGACGCTTACTTCGTTGGAGTCTCGCCGATCGAGTGGCGCGTGAGGTCGGCTTCGTGCAGCAGCCACGCGCAAAACGCTTGAACCTCGGGCCTTAGCAGGCTACGCGGGCCCCGCATGAGCCAGTAGGCGATAGGGGTGTCGATGCGTCGGCCCGGCATCACCTCCACCAGATCGCCCGTTGCCAACGCATCGGCCACCAGCGGCATGCGCGCCAGAGCCAGCCCTTGCCCACTGAGCGCTGCCTGGACGATCTGGTGGGCGTGGTTGAAGTACAGCCAGCGCCGGGGTTGCAGCTCCGGGCATCCCTGCGCATCGAGCCAGCGGCGCCAGCTCAGCCATTCCAGGTGGGCAGAGCGATGGGAATCCCCCGCCTCGATCAGTGCGAAGCGAGCCACGTCTTTAGGTTGGCTCGGGCTTGCCACACTCTTGAGCAGCCAGGGGCTGGCTACCACCGCCAACTGCTCGCCGAACAGGCGTTCCCCTCCGCTCGTGCGGACGCCGGGCGGGCTGTATCGCAGCGCCAGATCCACATCGGAAGTGTCAAGGTCTGCGTGTGCGTCACTGGCGTCAATGCGGATGTCGATATCGGGGTGGTCGTGCTGGAACGCTTCCATGCGCGGAATTAACCAAGTCGAGGCGAAGCTGGCCCAGGTCGAAATGGCCACGGTTTTGCGACCGGCGCTTTGCCGAACCAGCCGCACCGCGCCATCGATGCGCGCGACTGCCGCTGACGCGGCGTTCAGCAGCTGTACACCCGCCCCGGTGAGTTCCACAGCGCGGGTGTGTCGCAGGAAAAGCGGCACCCCTATGTCGTCTTCCAGTGCCTGAATCTGCCGACTCACCGCAGACTGGGTAAGCGACAGCGCCTCCGCCGCCATGCGGAAGTTGAGGTGTTCGGCCACCGCCAGAAAAGCGCGCCAATGACCGAGGTTTGCCGGCCGCATGCGCAGGGTCGGGCGGGGAGCAGAAGCGGGAGCGGATTGCGGCTTGGTGTTGGGCACGGCGGGATTCACCTCGGACACGGGATTAGGCGGACGGCCGCCGCCAGGCCGCAGGCGCGAGGCGCTCACTGGCCCTCAGCTCGGCGCATGCGCGGATTGTATTGATGCACTTATCGCATCAAACGACGGCAGCGAATTCATTGGACGATTGTGGGACACCGCGCGACGATTCACAGCAACCCATTCCCTTAGCTCACGAAGGCCCACTATGACTCAGCTTGCGTATCTGCCACTTCTTGGTTTCCTCTGCAGCGCGCGCGCCGGCGAGGTAGTTGTCCCCTGCGCGCAGTCTCCCGGTCGGAACCGCATTGCAAGAGCATTAGGGCCTTGGCTTCGGAAGGTGGCTGATGGTTTTGCAGCGCCTGGACAGCCCGAGACGCTGGGCAGCTTGAGCGTCTCAGCCTCATCGGTGCAGCTCACATACAGTCTTTGCCTGCGCGCCGGGTCTGCCGCATCCTTCGAGCTCGGGCGTCCACAGACGTTGCAGATCCATGCGGGCCACGCATGGGCTACGGTGGATGCAGAGCTTGTCAGCGGGTGGGGGGCTCCAACTGCCCGAGAGCGAGACGTCTTTCTGTCAGCGGGCGAAGGGTTGTTGGTGCAGCCCGGTCATCGCCTGGTGGTTGAAGCGCTTGGCGGGCACGCGCTGCAGTTGAACTTTGCCTCTCCAGACGGAGGATGTTGAGATGGCGGATGTGGATGCGGCAGCACGCAAGCGGTGGCGACAAGCAGCGAACCGCGCACCTGTGTCAAACCGGCGCAGAGAGACCGAATCTTCACTCCGGCAAGCGTTCGCGGAGCACAGCAAATGCCGACACCGCCTCGTCCCCATCGAGGTCCACCAACGAAGCGAGCGACATGTCGTCTTCCCCAGTCGTGAACGCCAGATGGAAACCGTCAAATCGGCGTTTTTCAATGGCGCCGTGGTGCAACACTTCAACACTTTGGTGCCGAGCATCTTCGAAAATCCGATCAGCCAGCGACAGCACTCGGCGCCGATCGCCTTCCAGCAGCTGACAAAAGTGCACTCCGTCGAACACCAGCAACGCCGTGATGCCCAGCTCCGCGTTCGCAACGCGCGCGCGGTGCGCAATCTCGGCGACCACCGTCAACGGCACCTCGGCGCGAAGCGTGCTCACATACAGCAGCTGGTACAAGGATGAGGCGGTCATATCGGCCATTTTCGTAAAAACATGTTAGCGTACTTACGTGCATACATTTCGCAATGTGAATAGACATAGGGCCCCAATGGGCGCGTCAGATTTTTTATGAACCCGGCCCCACCGACTGCCAAGTGCCC
>JBBSRE010000275.1:0-4475 GCA_038243365.1 Burkholderiales bacterium
GAGCAGTTTCCAACCGTGCTGCCACGGTCTGTGCAGCGGCGCTGGAGCTGGCGCGCAACTCGGTTTCCGTTTTCTGAATGTGCGCGGCGATCGAGCGCGCCTGCGCGCCGCCGTCGCGTGCCGTTTTGCGGCCTACCAGATCGTTGGCCTGAATGGCAGTGGTGCCTTCGTAAATGGTCAGGATGCGCGCATCCCGGTAGTACTGCGCCGCGCCGGTTTCTTCAATGAAGCCCATGCCGCCGTGTACCTGAATGCCCAAGCTGGTGACTTCTATGCTCATCTCGGTGCTGTAGCCCTTGACCAGCGGCACCATGAACTCATAGAACGCGGCGTTTTGCTTGCGCATCTCGGCGTCGCCGTGGTGGTGCGCGGCGTCGTACGCGGCAGCAGCTACTGCGGCCAAGGCGCGGCAGCCCTCGGTGTGAGCGCGCATCGTCATCAGCATGCGGCGCACATCAGGGTGATGAATGATGGTGACGCTCTGCTTGGCGCTGCCGTCCACCGGGCGGCTCTGCACCCGCTCACGCGCATAGGCCACCGCCTTCTGGTAGGCGCGCTCGGCAATCGCTATGCCTTGCACGCCTACGGCGTAGCGGGCGGCGTTCATCATGATGAACATGTATTCGAGACCGCGGTTCTGCTCGCCCACCAGGAAGCCGACAGCGCCACCGTTGTCGCCAAACTGCAGCACGGCAGTCGGACTGGCCTTGATGCCCAGCTTGTGTTCGATGCTGACGCAGTGCGCATCGTTGCGCTCGCCCAGGCTACCGTCAGGGTTCACCATGAACTTTGGAACGAGAAACAGGCTGATGCCTTTGACGCCTTCCGGGGCGCCCTGCACCCTGGCCAGCACCAGGTGCACGATGTTCTCCGCCATGTCGTGCTCACCATAGGTGATGTAGATCTTGGTGCCGAAGATCCGGTAGCTGTCGCCCTCCTGCGGCTCCGCGCGGGTGCGCACCAACGCCAGGTCAGAACCGGCCTGCGGCTCGGTCAGGTTCATCGTGCCAGTCCACTGCCCCGTGACCAGCTTTTCCAGGTACAGCCCCTTGAGCGAATCGCTGCCAGCGGTGAGCAGTGCCTCAATGGCGCCATCGGTGAGCAGCGGGCACAGCGCAAAGCTCATGTTGGCGCTGTTGATCATCTCGCTGCAGGCAGCGCCTATGGTCTTGGGCAGGCCTTGACCGCCAAAATCTTCGGGGTGCTGCAGCCCTTGCCAGCCGCCTTCTGCGTACTGGCGAAACGCCTCCTTGAAGCCGGGCGTGGTGGTGACTACGCCGTCCTTGAATGATGACGGGTTCTGGTCGCCGGCCCAGTTGAGCGGCGACAACACTCCCTCGGACAACTTGGCACATTCTTCGAGCACGGCCTGGGCGGTGTCGAGCCCGGCATCCTCAAATCCTGGTAGCTGGGCGACCTGGTCGATCTGGGCCAGATGCTCGATATCAAAAAGCATGTCCTTGAGCGGGGCTGTGTAACTCATGCGGTCTCCGGGAATATCAAAATTTCATGAAAAAAAAGGCACCGCTCGCGATGCCTTTTGCACTGTCAGGCCGCTTTAAAGCGCCTTGACCAGCTCGGGAATAGCCGTGAACAGATCTGCCTCCAAGCCGTAATCGGCGACACCAAAGATCGGTGCCTCGGCATCCTTGTTGATCGCCACGATCACCTTGGAATCTTTCATGCCGGCCAAATGCTGAATGGCGCCCGAGATACCGGCAGCGATGTAGAGCTGCGGCGCGACGATCTTGCCGGTCTGGCCGACCTGCAAGTCGTTTGGAGCGTAGCCCGCATCGACCGCAGCGCGGCTGGCGCCAATGGCGGCTCCCAACTTGTCGGCCAAGGGGGTCATGACTTCGTCGAATTTTTCTTTGCTGCCGAGTGCGCGGCCACCTGACACGATCACCTTGGCTGCCGTCAAGTCGGGGCGATCGTTTTTGGCGATTTCACTGCCCACGAAGCTGCTTTTGCCAGCGTCAGGCACCGCATCTACCTTTTCGACGCTGGCGCTACCACCGGTATCGGCGGCGGCATCAAAGCCGGTGCCGCGTACGGTGATGACTTTAGTGGCGTCCGCGCTCTGCACAGTAGCAATCGCGTTGCCAGCGTAAATCGGACGCTCGAAGGTGTCGGGGCTGTCGACCTTGCTGATGTCGCTGATCTGCGCGACGTCCAGCTTGGCAGCAACACGCGGTGCCACATTCTTGCCGCTGGGAGTCGCGGCAAACAGGATATGGCTGTAGTCGCCGGCGATGGCCAGGACCTGGGCGGCGACATTCTCTGCCAGGCCATGCTCCAGGCCAGGTGCGTCGGCGTGCAGCACTTTGCTGACACCGGCGATCTTGGCGGCAGCTTCTGCGGCCGGGCCGGCGTTGCTGCCGGCGACCAGCACGTGCACGTCACCACCACATTGGGTGGCGGCGGTAACGGTATTCAGGGTGGCGCCCTTGATGCTGGCGTTGTCGTGTTCTGCGATGACGAGTGCGGTCATTCTTGTTCTCCTTAGAGCACTTTGGCTTCGTTCTTGAGCTTGTCGACCAAGGTAGCGACGTCGGGCACCATGATGCCGGCGCCGCGCTTGGGTGGCTCGCTGACCTTCAGGGTCTTGAGGCGAGGGGTCACATCCACGCCGAGGTCTTCGGGTTTGATGTTTTCCATCGGCTTCTTCTTGGCCTTCATGATGTTGGGCAGCGTGACGTAACGCGGCTCATTCAGGCGCAGGTCGGTGGTGATCACGGCTGGCAGTGTGAGCGACAACGTCTCGGAGCCGCCATCGACCTCGCGGGTCACCGACACCTTGTCAGCGGTGAGTTCCACCTTGCTGGCAAACGTGGCTTGCGGCAGATCGCACAACGCAGCGAGCATCTGGCCGGTCTGGTTGGCATCGTCATCGATGGCCTGCTTGCCGAGAATGATGAGCTGAGGCTGCTCTTTGTCCACCAGCGCCTTGAGCAGCTTGGCGACTGCCAGCGGTTGCAGCTCTTCGGACGTTTCGATCAGGATGGCGCGGTCGGCGCCAATGGCCATGGCGGTGCGCAGGGTCTCCTGGCACTGCAGGACTCCGCAGGAAACGGCGATCACTTCGGTGACCAGACCCTTCTCTTTCAATCGAACGGCTTCCTCGACGGCGATCTCGTCAAAGGGGTTCATGCTCATCTTGACGTTGGCGATATCCACACCGCTGTTGTCCGATTTGACACGGACTTTGACGTTGTAATCCACCACGCGCTTGACAGGGACCAAGACCTTCATTGCTGCGGCTCCTTAAGTTATTTGAATTGACGTAAACGTTAACTGGGTCATTCTAAGACCGGGGTTTTGAAAGCCGCGATCTCACGGGCGACCCTGAAAAAGAACGATCGTGCTTTTTATGGATTATAGGCGACGAACCCGATGGAGAAGCAAGCCCCAGAGTCGTGCGACAGGTGGCAATGCATTGATTGGCGACCGTCCGCAGAACGCGTCAGGCACGCTCTGCGCAGCATTGAGCTCAGCCCTTCCACGTCGGCTGGCGCTTTTCGGTAAAGGCGCGTGCACCTTCCTGCGCGGCTTCGTCCATCATGTTGACGGCCATGGTCTGGCCGGCCAGTTGGTACGCGGCTTCCACGCCGAGCTCACGCTGGCGGTACACGAGAGCTTTGCCCAGAGCGACTGCAGCGCGGGGTTTTTCGACGATGGATCGAACCAGTGACTCCACTTCAGCATCAAGCTGTTCAGCGGTCACTACTCGGTTCACCAGCCCTTCTTGCAAAGCCGTCTTGGCATCGATGAAATCACCGGTAAGCAGCATTTCCATGGCCCGCTTGGCCGACACGTTGCGCACCAGCGGCACGCTGGGTGTGCCGCAGAAGAGGCCGTAGTGGATGCCACTGGTGGCAAACGTTGCTTCTTCAGCAGCCACCGCCAGATCGCACTGTGCGACCAACTGGCAGCCTGCAGCCGTGGCCATTCCGTGCACGCGGGCAATGACCGGAACCGGCAGCTGATGAATGGCCAGCATCACGCGGCTGCATTGCGCAAACAGCTGCTGATACCAAGCCAGATCGGGATGCGCAGCCATCTCCTTGAGATTGTGTCCGGCACAAAAGGCCTTGCCGTTGCCCGCGAGCACGACCGCGCGCACGGTCTCGTCCTGAGCGAGTGACGCGAATGCGGTGCGTAAGTCGTCCAGCATCTCGCTGCCCAATGCATTGAAGCGCTTAGGATCGTTCAACGTTAAGGTCACCACGCCGCGTGCATCGCGCGCAATGTCAAGCAGCCCAAACGAATCGTTCATGTCAAGGTCTCCTCTCAATAGCAAGCCGGTGCCGGCAAACGCACCTCGCCCAACCTGTGGCCCCGTGGAACCGGCTTAGCCGGGCCACCGGGGCCGTCCCCTCGGGGGAAGGCGCGAAGCGCCGCAGGGGGAATCAAATGTCCGCCAGCACCCGCACATGCGCTTCCACACTGCGAGCCAGCGCATCCATCACATAGCC
>JBBSRE010000276.1:0-4470 GCA_038243365.1 Burkholderiales bacterium
CTGAGCCCCCTGCCCCAAGCCCTCATGTTTACAGCGACAGAATGGACACGGTCTTCGTGATCAGGTAAGACTCCAGCGCCTCTGGCCCGCCTTCCGAGCCATAGCCCGAGTCTTTCACCCCACCGAACGGCATCTCGGGAGACGCAGCGGGCGGCTGGTTGATCCACAGCATTCCCACTTCAATGCCGGTAGAGATCTTGTGCGCGGTGGAGAGCGACTGCGTAAACGCGTAGCTCGCCAGACCATACGGCAGTCGGTTGGCTTCCTTCAAGGCTTCGTCGATGGTGTCGAAACCGCGAATCGCAACGACCGGGCCGAACGGCTCATCGTTGAACACGCTGGCATCGAGCGGTACATCGCCGAGCACCGTGGGCTGAAAGAAGTTGCCGGCATCGCCGATGCGCTTGCCGCCGGTGAGAAGCTGAGCGCCTTTGCTATCGGCGTCCTGCATCACCTTGCCCAGCGCTTTGAGACGCCGCTCGTTGGCCAGCGGGCCCATCTGGGTATCTGCGGCCAGGCCATCGCCCACCTTGAGGTGCTCGGCAGCCTTCACCATGCCCTCCGTGAACGCCTTTTTCACACTGCTGTGCACCAGAAAACGAGTGGGCGAGATGCACACCTGGCCCGCGTTGCGAAACTTGGCGCCGGCCATGCACTTCACGGCGTGCGCGATATCTGCATCCTCGGCAATGATCACGGGAGCGTGGCCGCCCAGTTCCATGGTGGATCGCTTCATGTGCTGGCCGGCCATGGCGGCGAGCTGCTTGCCGACTTCGGTCGAGCCGGTGAACGTGATCTTGCGGATGATGGGGTGGGCGATCAGGTAGGACGAAATTTCCGCCGGGTCCCCGTAGACCAGACCCACGGTTCCGGCAGGCACGCCCGCATCCACAAAACACTGCAGCAAGGCGGCGGGCGATGCGGGGGTTTCTTCGGGCGCCTTGACCAGGAACGAGCAGCCCGTGGCCAGGGACGCGCCCAGCTTGCGCACGATCTGGTTGACCGGAAAGTTCCACGGTGTAAACGCCGCCACCGGGCCGACAGGCTCTTTCAACACCATCTGCTGCACATCCAGGCGACGCGGCGGCACGATGCGGCCGTAGACGCGCATGCCTTCGTCGGCAAACCATTCAATGATGTCTGCACCAGCCAGCACTTCGCCGCGCGCCTCAGCCAGCGGCTTGCCCTGCTCCTGGGTCATGAGCCTTGCGATCTGGTCGGCGCGCTCGCGCACAAGTCCCGCAGCCTTGCGCATGGTCTTCGCGCGGTCATGTGCGGGCGTGGCACACCACGCCTCAAAGCCGCGCTGCGTGGCCTCAAGCGCCAGATCCAGATCGGCTTTTCCGGCATGCGCTACCTGGGCGATGACATTGCCGGTGGCGGGGTTGAGCACATCGATGCGCTTGCCGCTCTTGGCGTCTTGCCAAGTGTTTCCGATCAGCAGCTGCGTGTCGGGGTAGGAGGATGGAGTGGTTGTGTCGGTCATGGAATTCCTAGTGGATTGGGCGAGCATCGGGCGAGATCGGCAGGTGATGGACGCATGCGGAACCGCACGTCGCCGGTGATCTCAGTGGCGTCGGATGCAACACCACGGTTCAGGCAATGCCTGGGGCGCTCAGCGAGCGCGGCGTGGGCGGTGTGACGACGTGACGACGTCGCTACACAATAGGGCCGCGCCGCAACTACGTAAACCCTATTCTCACGCCGCACAGCGGACGGCGCTGCGGGACAAGCGCCCAATTGCGCCTGTGCAGTCCCCAAGTGGACACTCGGCGCTGGCCCGCGCGTCAGAACGGCGCGTTTTCGGGGTCGGTGTCCACTGGGCCTGTTGCTGGCCCGGTGACTTTGCCTGTCGCGGTTCCTGTCGTGGGCGACGTTGACGACGTGCTCGCCGCTGCGGCCATGCCCGGCTGCGCTTCCCCTCCCAGAGCCTCGATCAGGTCAGGAATCAGGCGAGAGAGTTCGCCGGTGGCAATCGCCACGTCGGTGTCGAAGCCGCCATCGTCGGCGGCCTTGTCTTCAAACACGGTGTCGAGAAACGCAATCTTCTTGAGTTGCAGGCCTTCTGTGAGCATGAAAGAGACGCGGTCGTCCCAGGTCAGCGCCAGTTTGGTCGGCAACTTGCCGGCGGCGATGTGGGCCTGCACTTCCTCGATGTCCAGAGGATGGCGGGCATAGCGCACCAAAGCCTTGGCTTCGTCGGCCGCCTTGAGCTCGCATTCACGGTCGACGCTGAAACCGGGCGGTGGCTCCTGCGTGGCCAGCCAGTGCGACATGGCCGCCTGCGGGCTGGTGTGCGTGTGCACCAGCGCCAGCGAAAAGCCCGGCAAAGCCTCGGTCAGCACAGTCACCACCTCGTCGGCGCGCGCCTGGCTGGAAGTGTCCAGCACCAGCGTGCGCGCGGCCTGGTCGATCCAGACCCACATGGAGCCCTGCTTGGTGAACGCCATGGGCAGCAGGTCGAGCATGGCTTCGTCCTTGAGCTCCTTGCTTTCTTTTTTGCCAGGCTTGCGCCCAGTCTCTTGCTCGATGCGCTCGGCCTTTTCCTTTACGCGGCGCGCCACCACCGAGCCCGGCACCACCTTGGCCTCGGCCATGAACCGCAGCACCCATTGGCCGGCGACCGATTCGGCCAATAGCCCGTGCGCGTCGCCGCGCGGCGGTACCCAGCCGGTGGAGCGCTCTTGCGTGGCGCCGCATTCCATAAAGGGCGCGCGGGCCAGCGCTTCTTCGAGTTGCGCGAGATCGCACTGCCATTCGGGGGCAATGCGGTAGACGATCATGTTTTTGAACAACGGAAATCCTTTGAAGGCGAATTCTTGAAAGCAATTTTTCGGAGCGCCTGGTGAGCGCATTGCGTGCGCAGCCTGCAAAGCGGGACGTTTTGGCGTCGGCAAGCGCGCAGTGCAGCCACCCATTGTCGACCTGGCGGACGTGTGCCTCGACTGATTTGCTACGAAATTAATAGCTATCCGCGCAAGATGGATAAGCGCTGGAGGCCAATTTATATGTAAATTCTCAGGTCTGCGGCTTGCGTGCGCGCCATGAAACTTTACACACGCTCATGGTCGGCGCACCTGCACCTTACACAGCGCCCCAACACTGGGTGGCAACGCGGCACCAACGCCGCGTCTCGGGTACATGCCCGTTATCTCCACCCGCAAGGACCGACCATGAGCACGACCCTATCCAGTGGGGCTTCGACCCCCAGCACCTCCGCCCGCCGCAGCACGGCTGTCAGCACCCTGATGCGCCTCGCGGCGGTCACAGCGGCCTGCGCTGCCTTGACGGTGCCAGCGTTGGCACAGTCACCAGCACCCGTGACGCCGGCGCCGGGCACGTCGACCGCGCAGCCTCACCATCGCCTCCACACGGCAGATCACGCTGCGCACCGAGAGCAATGGAAACAGAAACGGGCGGCACGCCGTGCTGAGCGCTTGTCCCATCTGCACCAGCAGCTGGTGCTCTTGCCTGGCCAGGAAGCAGCGTGGACCACGTTCGAGCGGGCCATGCAGCCGGCGCAGCGAGGCGACACCCGGTTGGACAGAGAAGGCTGGAAAGCGCTGGCCACCCCCGAGCGCATCGACCGCATGCGCGTCATGCGGGCGCAACGCATCGCTGCCATGGACATACGGGGCGACGCCATCAAGTCTTTCTATGCGCAGCTGCAGCCAGCACAGCAGAAGACCTTCGACCAACAAGCCAGCATGTCGATGGTGCATGGACACCGTGGTGGGCATGAGCACCGCGGTGGAAGGCAAGGACACAAGCCGCAGCACGAGGGTTGACCAGCCGATACGGCTTGGCCGCCGGCCAGCAGTCGGTACAACTACGCCACCACGCCCCCATTAGCAGTGGCTGACTCCAGCAAGCGCCCTCAAAGGCGCTTTTTTCGGCCTGTGCACAAGTCTGTGGATTTTTCTCGAGCATCTCACTGCTTATCCACAGATTATTAAGGATCTGCCCAGTTGTCCAGAATCCGGGTGCAGCGGGAAGGGGGGTCCGCCCACAGGCTTTACGGCGGCGCAAGTGCGCGCCCGGCTTGAAGAAAGCTTGCTTGTCCCCAGAAAGGGGCGGCCCTTACTACTACTACTATTGAAATAGAAAGACATAGAAGAGCCATCAAGACCACGCTTGGGAACCAGAAAGCGATGAGCCAAGCGGTCCACGGGGCGACTGGTGGATGAGGCCGCCGCACCGCTGGGGTATTCACGAGGGATTCGCGCCATGCATGGGGCGTCTTTGTGTGGCTAGGCCCTAAGTGAGGGAACGAGCTTCGGTGCTTTTCAGTGGCGGGAGCTGCAGGGAACTACGGGAATTTGACTGAAATTGTGGATAAGTCTGTGGATAAAAGTTGCGCAACTTCCACCTTCCATTTGTGCGCTGTGCGGGAGCGGGCCGATTTTTCTCCCCATTCGCGGCGGTGCGCTGCCACCAGATATCCACACAGAAGCGGCGCTGACAAGTGCA
>JBBSRE010000277.1:0-4467 GCA_038243365.1 Burkholderiales bacterium
CACTCGTTTTCTGGTGCACAGCAGTGTGAAAAAGGCGTTCACGGAGGGCATGGTGAAGGCTGCCGAGCACCTCAAGGTGGGCGATGGCCTGGCCGCAGACACCCAGATGGGCCCGCTGGCCAACGAGCGGCGTCTCAAAGCGCTGGGCAAGGTGATGCAGGACGCCGATAGCAAGGGCGCTCAGCTTCTCACCGGCGGCAAGCGCATCGGCGATGCCGGCAACTTCTTTCAGCCCACGGTGCTCGGCGATGTACCGCTTGATGCCAGCGTGTTCAACGATGAGCCGTTCGGCCCGGTCGTTGCGATTCGCGGTTTCGACACCATCGACGAAGCCTTGAAGGAAGCCAACCGACTGCCGTATGGTCTGGCAAGTTACGCGTTTACGCAGTCGCTCTCCACTGCGCACAAGATCTCTACCGGCATTGAAGTGGGAATGCTGTGGATCAACCAGCCGCCCGCGGCGTCTCCCGAGATGCCGTTCGGTGGTGTGAAAGACTCGGGCTATGGCTCGGAAGGCGGGCCAGAGGCGCTGGAGTCTTACCTGATCACGAAGACCGTGTCCATTCTGTCGCTGTAAACATGAGGGCTTGGGGCAGGGGGCTCAGGCCGCGGCGGAAAGATGCTCCACCAAAATGGCGGCTCCAATGCCCATCAGCACGAGCCCGCCCAGCACCTCGGCGCGCCGCCCGACCGCAGCACCGACCACCCGCCCGAGCATCACGCCCAGTGTCACGGCCGCGAATGTGGTGCAACCAATAGCGATGGCGACGGGGACGATAGGCACGTCCAGAAAAGCCAGCCCCGCGCCTACCACCATTGCGTCCACACTGGTTGCGAAGCCTGTTGCTGCCAGCAACCAGAATCCGTGGCGAGCAGGTTTGTCTTGCGGGCTCGTGACCGGTGAACGCAGCCCGGCCATCACCATGTGCAAGCCCAGGCCGCCGAGCAGGGCAAATGCTATCCAATGGTCCCAGGCCATGACGTAGTCGGCCGCGACAAGGCCCAGCGCCCAGCCCAGAATGGGAGTCAGTCCTTCGATAGCCCCAAAGATGGCGCCGGTACGCAGCGCTTCGCGCCAGTGGGGCTGCCTGAGCGCCATGCCCTTGCCCACGGCGGCGGCGAAGGCGTCAGTGGACATGGCCAAGGCCAGCAGTGCCATTGAGAACGGGTTCATCGAGGGGGACATCCAGGGCCGGGCGGGACGCACAAGGCACATCTGCACGGCCCGGCGCTTGTCCGGCAGATGTGCCCATGGTCTCGCCAAACGGACACTGCGAGAGGAAGTTTTCCTCGCAATGCTCCGTCTGCCAGCGCCACGGCGCGCAAGGCACGCCGAGAATGTTGACGCAGGCGTTCTCGTCAACGAGAACCGGCTACTCCCCAGGGGAAGCAAAAATTATAGGGCGTTACGAGTTACGCGCTGCGCTCATGGCGAGGGAATCCTCGGGTCAGCGCTTGATCGCCAGCACCAGCACGCCGGCCGCCACCAAGGCGATGCCTAACCAACTGCTGCCGGATGGTCGCTCTCCCAGAAACACAAATGCGAACACAGCGACCAGCACCAGGCTGAACTTGTCCACGGGCGCGACTTTCGATGCCGCACCCCACTGCATCGCCCGGAAGTAACACACCCACGATGCGCCGGTGGCCAAGGCGGAGAGCGCCAGGAACAACCAGGTCTTGCCAGACAAGGCCATGGGATTGCTCCATTTCCCGGCAAACACCACAAAGCCTGACAGCACGAAAACGATGATGACCGTGCGCACCAGCGTGGCGAGGTCCGAATCCACCCCGCGGATGCCGACCTTGGCAAAGATGGCGGTGAGCGCCGCAAATACGGCCGACAGCGAGGCCCAGAAGAACCAGCTGTGAGAGGTGGTGGTTTGCATGGACGTAGCGCCCGGATCAAAGCGATGAAGAACCGGCCGGCTATGGCGCGCGGTGGCGCGCCTCGCCGGCTCCAGCTGCTCGTGCGTCGGCGTCCAGGCCATCCAGCACCACCACCGAAGTAGGGTACGGCAGCGCCACGCCGTGCTCTATCGTCGCCGCGTTGACGGCCAGAATGACACGGCCCTTGATCTCGACTTGCGGCAAGCGGTGGGAATCGGCCCACCAGCGCACCTTCAGTTCAACCTGTGCCTGGTGGATCTCCCAAGGGACGACCTCCACCGCCGGCTCGGCCGCAACACCGGGAACAGCGGCAACTGCTCTGCCGAGCCGCTCCAATATGCCGGGTAGATCGGCACCCAGCCCCACCGTTACTGCGAGTTCGTTGCGGTGCATGGGGAAGGCGGTGTTCACCACCACCGGCTGCGTGTACATGTCGCTGTTGGGCACCAGCACGCGCACGCCGTCGTAGGTTTTGATCAAGGTGGCGCGGCTCTCCACTTGTTCCACCGTGCCTTCAAACCCCCTGACCGCCACCTGATCTCCGCGGCGGTAGGGGCGCTGGATCACGAGCAACAGTCCGGCCAGGATGTTCTGCAAGATGTCTTTGAAGGCCAGGCCCACCGCCACCGAACCGATGCTTAGTGCCGCAAAGATGTCGCCCGGGTGTACCGTGGGAAACACGATGGCCGACGCCACAAGAAAGGCCAGGCTCACCAGCAGCACGCGGGCCAGAGTCCCGAGCAAGGCTCCCAGATCCGGCCGACCCCTCGATGCGCATAAGCGGCTGATCAGTTTCGCCAGCCCTTTGCCGCTGTACCAGACCACCAGAAGAAAGACCACGGCGGTGACCAGATTGGGAAGCAAAAGCACGAACCCCTGCACTGCGCCGAGCAACTTTTCCTGCAGTAAAACCAAGGGAGCGAACATGCGGAGTCCTTATCGGAGTGCTACAGGTGAGCGAGCTGAGCGCGAGGGCATGGCATCTGCGGCCCCTAACACTTGAAAAGCAAAAATGGAGGACCGCCCTGAATCAACTTAAGTCCCCCATGAGTACAGCTGAGCTTCACAACGGCAAACAATTCTGCTCGATGTAGCCTTGCCAGGGTGACAGCCGCCCTTCAGGTCAGCTGACGACTGTTGCCGTACACAGAGTCGTTTTCTCCCCTCGTCGCGGGCGGATAGGCCGTCTGCAACGGCTGCCGGGCTCACACGTTTTGGCACGCTAGCACGGACGGCTGAGGCACGCCGGAGTCGCAGCGCGACGTCTTCGGACTACCTGGCTCGCAGAAACGCAAGCAGGTGTGCGGCAGCTCTTACAGCGTTGGCGGGAAGGCGCTATGGGCACCGGCGTGGGGGCCATTCGCAGCGACCAGGTCGCTGAAGTTCCGCAGTAGCCATGCGCGCACGGCTGCTGCGCTCGAACCCGAGGTTCTCAAGGCGTTGTCTTCTTTTCGCCTTTGTTTTGCGAGCCGACGGGAGAGCCAGATTTCTGGTCGGCCCTGCCCTTGCCGGAAGCGTTTCCGCCGTTGGCGCCAGTGTTTTTGACGGGATGGCTCTTACCGCCGTTGCTGTCTTTGGTGTTCTGTGGCATTGAAGCTCCTGTTAGTTGTGAAAGCCAACAGTAACTAATGACGCCAGCATCGAATTTGCAGAAAAGCCGATGTGCTTGTAGGACGGCGGATGTTTGACGGCGTTGAGCCTGGGGGCGCCGCGCCAATGTCCAAGTCATTTGCCGCTCCATCACTGACCGAAACCATGGCGATGCGGCTGTTGAGCGAGTGATCAGCGAGTAATCAGCAGTGAGGGAAGCAGTCGAATGCAGCAGTTCACCCGGGCTTTCATTCGGCATGCCTGAACCCCCATTTGCGGAAACGGTTGGCAAGGCCCGAGACTTGGCCGTGACTCCAGCGAAAACGGCCTCAGTGGCCCTCAAATTTTGGCGGCTGCTTCTCGAAGAATGCCTCAATCCCCGCCTGCATGTCCCGGGTGGCGGCGCAGCCCGCGAAGGCGATGGTCTCGGCGATCAACTGGCTGTCCAGATCCCGGTCGAAGGAGGTGCGCATCAGCCGCTTCATGGCGCCGTAGGCCAGCGTTGGGCCATTAGCCAGCCGCTCGGCGAACGAGGCGGTGGCCTCATCGAGTTGTTCGACCGGAACGACGCGGTTGACCAGTCCCAGACGCAGGGCATCTGCGGTGGTGAGCGTGTCGCCCAGCAGGGCAATCTCCAGCGCATGGCGCAGACCCACCAGGCGAGGCAGCGCCCACGAGGCGCCCACGTCGCAGCTGGTGCCCAGGTTGATGTAGGCGAGGTTGAAACGTGTACCCTCCGCCGCGATGACAAAGTCGGCCTGCAGCATGAGCGAGAGGCCCGCGCCGGCCGCCGCACCATGCACCTTGGCGATGACAGGCGCGTTGAGCCCGGCCAGCACTTGCACGGCAGCGTTGAGTGGGCCTAGCAAATCCGCAGCGCCTTGCACGGGGTCGGCACGCAGCGTGGGCAGATCGCCACCCGCCATGAAGGCCTTGCCCGAGCCGCACAGCACCACGGCGCGCACAGTCGAATCAGCGGCAATGTCG
>JBBSRE010000278.1:0-4461 GCA_038243365.1 Burkholderiales bacterium
GGCGAGGTTACGCATTACGTCAGCACGCAGATGGACATATCGGATCGCAAAGCGGCCGAAGACGAGATTCGCACGCTGGCCTATTACGACTCGCTGACCGGCCTCGCCAATCGGCGCCTGATGTCGGACCGGCTGCAGCGCAGCCTCGACCACTCGGGCAACCATGCGCTCGGCGGCGCGCTGATGGTGATCGACCTCGACAACTTCAAGGACCTCAACGACACGCTGGGCCACGACGTGGGAGATGACTTGCTGCGTCAAGCCGCTGAGCGGCTGGAACAGTGCGTCAGGCGTGGCGACACGGTGGCGCGGCTGGGCGGAGACGAGTTCGTGCTGTTGATCGAAGGCCTCGGCGCCGACGCGACTGTAGCCGCCGTCGAGGCTGAAACCGTGGCGAGGAAAATACTGTTCATGATGGGCAAGCCTTTTGCGCTGGGCGAGCAGGTGCACCAAACGTCCTGCAGCATCGGCATTGCCCTGTTTTCCAACGCCTCGGGGAGCGTGGACGAATTACTCAAACGCGGCGACCTCGCCATGTACGAAGCCAAGGCGCAAGGGCGCAACACGCTGTGCTTCTTCGATCCTCGCACCCAGGAAGCGGTGGCACAGCGCACTCGCGTTGAATTTGACCTGCGGCGCGCAATTGAAGGTCGTCAGTTCGTGCTGCATTACCAGCCTCAGGTGGAAGCCGGAGGGCGTTTGTTGGGCGCCGAAGCCTTGCTGCGCTGGCAGCACCCTCAACGCGGCCTGGTAGGGCCCGACAATTTCATCGCCATAGCAGAGACCACCGGACTCATCGTGCCCATCGGTGCGTGGGTGCTTCAATCTGCTTGCAC
This sequence comes from Burkholderiales bacterium, assembly GCA_038243365.1. GTDB lineage: Bacteria > Pseudomonadota > Gammaproteobacteria > Burkholderiales > Burkholderiaceae_C > Simplicispira. Next base: position 837 of record JBBSRE010000278.1, read on the forward strand.
GCAACTGCGGCGCTGGAGTGCATCGCCAGAAACCGCCGACCTCACATTGGCCGTCAACGTCAGCATGCGGCAGTTCCGGCAAATCACGTTCGTCGAAGACCTCCTTGATGTGCTGCGCACCACTGGCGCCAACCCAGCACGCCTGAAACTCGAATTAACAGAATCGCTGCTGCTTGACGACGCCGAGGGTGCCATTGCGCGCATGACCAAACTGCGAGAACTGGGCGTACGCTTCTCGCTGGATGATTTTGGGACGGGATATTCAAGCCTGTCTTACCTCAAGCGCTTGCCGCTTGACCAGCTCAAGATCGATCAAAGCTTTGTTCGCGAGGCACTGACCGACGCCAACGGCGCCGCCATCGCACGCACCATCGTCGCGCTGGCGCAGAGCCTTGATCTGAACGTGATCGCTGAAGGGGTTGAAACGGAAGAGCAGCGCGCCTTGCTGGAAGGCTTTGGATGCACCACCTGGCAAGGTTATTTGTTCGGCAGGCCCGCGCCGGTGGATGACATGCTGGCGCCCTTTTTACCTAGATTAGGAGCCAGCGTGCCTGGCCAGATGCCAGAGGCTGAACCGGCCGAGACAACGATCATCGTGAGCGCAGAGATAGATGTTGAGCTTGATGACGAATCTGTCGTGCTCCTGATTCCATAGCTAATGGCGCTTTCTGTGTAAGCGTTTGAAGCCAATATGGCTTCAAACTATAGAATAGTGCTCACTCATTGCAGCACGCAGCCACACTGCTTCTTTCGCCATGTCACGACCCAGTCAACCTCCGGTATTTGCCCCCCCTTACTGTGAACCGGAAGCTGCCGCCGAACAGGTGCGCCAGCGAGGCTTCGCCCTGCTCAGCGGCGAAGGTGTGCTGCGCTGGAGCAGCGCGGACGCTTTGCAGTTGGCCCGCTTGGCCGACAGCTGGGACGACTTGCCCGCCGATGCCTATCTGCTGGACGGCGGTAGCTACCGCTCCCGGCGGCACAGCTGTTTTGAGTTGGGTCTCGGCGGTGCCAAGGTGGCGCCGCACCGAGCCCATTGGCAGCCAGTGCAGTACAACGCCCTGCATGGCGGTATCGAGCGCTGGTTCGAGCCCTTGCAGCCGCAGGCGCTGGAGAACCCCGCTTTAGGACAATTGCTGGGCGCGATGGGTGCGCTGTGCAATGCGGTGTTTGCAGCGCCACCAGACTCCACCCGTTGGTTTGTCGAAGCGCACCAGTTCCGCATTGATACGGCAAATGGGATCGGCCGGCCAACGCCCGAGGGCGCGCACCGTGACGGCGTGGACCTGGTTGCGGTTTTTTTGGTCGGACGCAACGGCATCAAAGGGGGCGAAACCCGCATCTTTGAGGCCGCATCGCCTGCCGGACAGCGGTTCACATTGACCGAGCAGTGGTCGGTGCTGCTGCTGGACGACGCGCGCATGGTGCATGAGACCACTCCGATTCAGCCGGCTACTCCCCTCGAGCGGGAAGCGCTGCAGACTGTGCCATCCGCTCAGGCGGAGCTGTCCGTGCAGGGGTCGCTTCCCGAAGCCGAAGGCGCATCCGGCTACCGCGACACCCTGGTGCTCACGTGGCGTCGTCAAGCGTTTCAGGGGCCCGCGCCGCGGGATGTCGCCAGCGCGTGATGTGAGTCAAGCCCGCCAGCAACGGGGGCGTTCATACTGGAGCCTGCCCCACCACCTCAGGAGGACCCCATGTTCAAGCACATTCTTGTTCCCGTCGATGGCTCTGCCACCGCAAGCCAGGCCGTTACCAAAGCGGCCGAGTTGGCTAAGGCGCTCGGCAGCCGGGTCACCGCGGTCTATGTCATTGACCCGTATCCGTTCACAGGTGTCGGCGCCGACTTTGCCTACGGGCAGTCCCAGTACCTGAGCGCCGCCACAGCAGAGGCCAATGGCGCGCTCGAGAACGTCAAGAACGTGATGCAGGCGGCAGGCATCCACGTGGAGACGGCACTGTGTGAGGGTCATGCGGTGCACGAAGGAATCCTGAGCACGCTGGAGAAGACCGGGGCCGACCTCATCGTCATGGGTTCGCACGGGAGGCGTGGGCTGGAGAAATTGATGCTGGGCAGCGTCACCCAGCGTCTGCTGGGCGTGGTGCATGTACCCGTTCTAGTGGTGCGCAGCTAGCGCGCTAAGGTCGTCCACAGTTCAGAAAAACGGCGCCCGTAAGGCGCCGTTTGACTTTCAGCGAGGTTGCTGTTGCACGCTGCTGACGAGTATTGGGTCACCGCGATAGCGCCCCGGCAGCAAGGTTTGCAGATTGCGAATTTTGGGCACGTCGTTGATCGCGATGTACGGCGTGTGCGGATTGAGCGTGGCGTAATCCTGGTGCTCCGATTCAGCCGGGTAGAAATCCTGCAGTGGCGTTACTTGGGTCGTGATTGGGGCGTTGAGCAGTTGTGATGCATCCAGTTGGGCGATATAGGCCTTGGCAAGATCACGCTGCGCTGCGCTGTCGTAGAAAACCGCTGAGCGGTACTGCGGCCCGGTGTCTGGCCCTTGGCGGTTCAGTTCTGTCGGGTCGTGTGCGACGGAGAAGAACACCTGCAGCAGCTCTCCCAGACTGATGACGTTGGGGTCGTAGCTGATCTTCACCGCCTCGGCATGCTGCGTCTCGCCCGAGGCCACCGCTTCGTAGCGAGCGTCGCCAGCGCTGCCGCCTGCATAGCCCGAAACGGCATTGAGCACGCCGCGCGTGTGCTGAAACACCGCCTGAACACCCCAAAAACAGCCGCCGGCCAACACCACCGATGCCGGGCCTTGTGGGGTGTCTGCCGGTACCGATGAGACAGCTGGCACGGGCAACAACTGCGGCGGTTGCGTTCTCGCCGTATAGGCGGCAAAAAGAAGCGCCAGCACGACCAGCCCCGCGAAGATGGCGATGATGCGCGAATTGCGCAGGTTCTCAGGCGGTGCGTCAGGAGGCGGGTGCGCGGGCATGGGCGTTCAGACGCGTTCAAAAATGGCTGCGATGCCCTGGCCACCGCCAATGCACATGGTGACCAGCGCATAGCGGCCTTGAATGCGCTCCAGTTCGTACAGCGCCTTGACGGTGATCAGCGCACCGGTCGCGCCGATAGGGTGGCCCAGCGAAATTCCAGAGCCGTTGGGGTTGACCTTGGCTGGGTCCAGGCCGAGGTCGCGCGTCACCGCACAGGCCTGCGCTGCAAACGCTTCGTTGGCTTCGATCACGTCCAGGTCGTTCACGCTCAAGCCGGCCCGCTTGAGCGCCAGTTGCGTAGCCGGCACCGGGCCGATGCCCATGTACTTCGGGTCCACGCCGGCGTGGGCATACGCCACCAGCCGCGCCATCGGCTTGGCGCCGCGGGCCTTGGCCTCGCCGGCTTCCATCAGCACCACTGCAGCCGCGGCATCGTTGATACCCGATGCGTTGCCCGCCGTCACTGTGCCGTTTTCCTTCTGGAAAACAGGGCGCAACTTGGCCAGGTCTTCCATCGTGGCGCCGGCGCGGAAATGCTCGTCAGTAGCGTAGTGCGTCTCGCCTTTACGCGTCTTGAGCGTGACTGGCACGATCTGGTCTTTGAAGGTGCCGTTTTGCGTGGCGCGCTCCGCCCGGTTGTGGCTCTCCACCGCCAGCTTGTCCTGGTCTTCGCGGCTGA
>JBBSRE010000279.1:0-4425 GCA_038243365.1 Burkholderiales bacterium
GCTCAGACTTGAACAGCGCGCAGTCGCCGGGCAAACTGCTGCAAGGCGCCGATGCCGCTTTGCTCGGCCCTCACGAGCCACGCTTGCAGATCGACAACCAGTTGCTCGGCGGAAGCGTTGGTGCGGGTCGACAGCATGCGCAACTCTTCGCGCATCGCCACCAGCTTGGCCAGACAGGGGCTCGACGCCAGTGCACCCGCAACCTGCGCCTTGACGTTGTTCGGGATCTTGTCCTCATCGCGGTGCAGCCAGCGGCTCGCGATTCGCATATCGGCAAGCGCGGCGGCTGTGCTCCGATCGCTCTTCAGGCGACGCGCCTCGGCGCGGGTGGCGCGACGCAGGCTGCGTGCGTAGTCGGCCATGACCTCGTAGCGGTTGGCGATGATCACCTCCAGCGTCTTGTCGTCGGCGACCGGCCTGACAGCACCGAGCCTGAGCCGCGGCGCTGTCCTGCGGACCGTCGCCAGGCCGAGCAACTCCAGTCCGCGGATGTAAAGCCAGCCGATGTCGAACTCATACGGCTTGACCGACAGTTTGGCCGACGTTGGATAGGTGTGATGGTTGTTGTGCAGCTCTTCGCCGCCAATGATCAGTCCCCAGGGCAGGATGTTGCGGCTCGCGTCCGAAGGCTCGAAGTTGCGGTAGCCCCACCAGTGCCCGATGCCATTGACGATGCCCGCCGCAGTGATCGGGATCCAGAGCATCTGAATCGCCCACACCGTCGCGCCGATAGCACCAAACAAGAACAGGTCGGCGATCAGCATCAAGCAGACCCCTCCCCAGCTAAAGCGCGAATACAGGTTGCGCTCGAGCCAATCGTCGGGCGTGCAGTGGCCAAACTTGGCGAGCGTCTCCTTGTTCTTGGCTTCGCTGCGATAGAGCTCACTGCCGGTCAGAAGCACGGTCTTGATGCCGCGCGTCTGCGGGCTGTGGGGGTCGTCGTGTGTCTCGCACTTGGCGTGGTGCTTGCGGTGGATGGCGACCCATTCCTTGGTCACAATGCCGGTCGTCAACCAGAGCCAGAATCGCAGGAAATGAGACGGTACGCCGTGAAGACTGAGCGCTCTGTGCGCCTGGGCGCGGTGCAGGAAAATGGTGACCGCTGCGATCGTGATGTGCGTGGCGGCCAGCGTGAAGGCGACGGTCTCCCAGCCAGTGAAGCCGGAGAAGCCGTGGGCCGCCCAGTCGATCAGGGCATCGAAAAAATCGGTCAATCTCATTGAGATGCTTTCAGATACCAACCGCATACCATCACCGCGTTGCGGGTTCGGTACCCGACAAGGGGAGACCGGACGTCTCCTCGCGATGGTCGTGCAGCCGGCCGAGCGTGGTGTCCAGCAGACGAACCAGTTTGTGCGCGGCGCCAAGCACCGCCTGGTCCAGCGTCGAAGCGCGGTCGCTCACTGCCACCGGCTGCCGGCCTTCTAGACGGGCCTCCAGCATGCAGCGCTTGTCTTGCGGAGCGTTCTTGCCGCCGTTTTCATCGCTCAGATGAACTTCTACCCGGGTGACATGTTCGGCGAAGCGCTCCAACGCCTGTTCGACGATGTCGCTCACCTGCGCGGCCAGCGCCTCGGTGCCTTCAATGTGATCGTCGGTGTTGAGTTGGATTTGCACGGGGTTCTCCTGGGGGTTTCGAGACAGAGGCGGTGTGCGGTGCTGCCGGCGCCAGGGGACACCGGCTACGCATCAACTGCGACAGGTAACTGCAATAAAAATTTCGACGGGCTGCAAGTCGTTCCCGTTTTTGGTGTCTGTGGCCCGAGTGCATTCAGCGGCATCGGCACGCTCCAAGTACCCGAACAGGATGGCTATCGGCACGCACCCATAAGCGAGCTTTAAGTCTGCCCGGACCAAGCCGTCGCGTCTGTACGACAGCGCACACACATTCCGCGGTTTTTGATCTCACGGTACAAGCCGCAAGCGACATCTCGTTGCGAAGATATGTCGCTTACTCAGGCATAGGGCACAAAGTCGCAACCGACTGCCACCTGTCCCGCAAGGACAGTGAAGATGCCGCCAGGTTCACGATTTACTGAAACGCGACGCAAATTACCAGTGCATGGTGTTTGCGCAAACAGCGAATCCCAAAACTGAAACAATCAAACGCCTTCGGATCATCCCTTGTGTGTTCCTCCGCTGACCTTTCATCATTTTCAAGCGTCATTGCACTCGTTTTTGTCGGACGGCAACTCCGGAAAATCAGGGCGAGACCGGGCCGAGCTGCTGGCTTTCGAGCGCTTGGCTTTGTACATGGCGGCATCAGCACCGCGGATCAGCGCGTCTGCGGCCAAGCCATCATCCGGATATATACAAAACCCGATGCTCAGCGAGACCGACAGGGTCCGGTTGTCCAGCGTGATGGGGGATGCCACCGCCGATTCGATCTTTTGGGCGACCAGCGCCGCGTCGGACGCCTGAGCAACATCAGTGATCAAAATCACGAATTCGTCTCCGCCGAAGCGAAAAACGAAGTCAACGTCGCGCACAGTATTGGCGATGCAATCTGCGGCGTGCATGAGCACTACGTCACCCACAGCATGCCCAAGCGTGTCGTTGATGTCCTTGAAACCGTCAATATCAGCAAACAGGACAGCGACGCAAGTCCGGTGACGCTGCGCACTGGCAATGGCGTAGGAAAAGCGCTCATGAAACTGCACGCGATTTGGCAGCTGCGTCAGCGGGTCCAACCCGAAGGATTTAGACAATTCGCTCAAAGCATGGGCCGCCGCCTCGGCGTTGGTTTGGCTTTGCAAAGCCGATACGACCAATTGCTCGTTGATCGCCACCAGGTAGGCGCTGTCATCAAAATCCATTCGCCTGCGCGTGCCTGTTGCCTGTAGCTTCAGGTCTTCCAAAATTGCGCGAGCCTGTTCGACCTGCCGGAGCAGATCACGCACTGTCTCTTCTTCATTCAAGAAGTCGTCAGCAGGCGGATTTGGCATATTTTTCGGCACGGGCAGTTCAAGTTGACTGAAAGTAAGACCCTACCCCCGCCGATGGCCGACACCAGTAGGCGCTAAGGCTGCTTGAGTGTCGGTCTGCCGCCGAGCAAGCCCACCCTGTCAACCAGGGGTTCGCCCACATGGAGGCCCTCTTCGTCGATGCTAAACAGGCGCATCTCGTCGGAATGCGCGCTGCCTCTGACTTTGACCACCGCGATCATTCTGCGCAGACGACTGTCCACTTCTATATAGCGCTGCACGATGATTGCATCGGTAAGGTACGCAGTGCCGTAGGGGCTGAACCTCAAATCGGTGTAGCGGTCTTCCAACTCCGAGGTCATCAGCACCGTCGCTCCTGTGCTTACCAGCGCATTCACCATGCGTGACAGGGACTCGCGGAAATCTTCCCGGAAGGTGGGGGCCAGCGCCAACTCAAAACCCGACAAGGAATCGATGACAACCCTTGTCGCTTTGAGGCGCTTGATTTCTGTCAAAAGCAAAAGCACGATTTCGTCGATGGACAAGTCTGGTGCCCGGCTGTCAACCAAGCCCACGGAGCCTGCTTCAATCAGCTTCGCGACCCGCCGGTTGCGCGAACCATTTGGAGGCTGCTCGAACGCCGCAATCACGCCCGTTTCGCCTTGACGCGCCCCTTCGGCTAAAAATTCGGCAGCCAGAATGCTTTTGCCTGATCCCGAAGGCCCGGCCACCAGCAAGGAATAACCCCGTGGGACTCCGCCGCCCAGCATGTCGTCCAGACGAGGTACTCCGATAGACAAGCGGCCGCTGTTTGTTTTGTCAACCTTCATCTGAGCAGGCACCAAATTGCGTCCTGCAGGGGGAAAGACCTGAAGCCCGTCGTGGTTGATGCGGAACGTGTGCAGCCCCGGCAAGGTGGGCTGCCCGCGCATCTTCAAAATTTCCATCTTGCGCACCATGGAATTGCGCTGCACGCTTTGTCGCAGCCAGATGAGGCCATCTGCAACGGTGAAGACCGGGTTGTCATCCGTTTCGTCGAAGTATTCACCGATCAGAAACGTCGTGGCCTGCCAGCTCGTCATCAACATGCCGAGTTGCTGCACGAACATCTGCAAATCACTGTAGGTCTCGCCCTGGCCCTGATTGGCCATGGCCACCGAGCGAAACGAATCGACAAAAACCAGAGCCGGGTTGTACGCCTGCACATGCTCGGTGATCCTGCTGAGCACCACTGCCAAGTCACCTGCCACTGTCTCGTGCGACAAATTGATAAAGCGAATCGAGTCGTTCACCTTGCTGCTGTCAAAGAAGGAGAACTGTTGCTGATAGCGCAGCATCTTCAGTGGGGGTTCACCCAGCACTGTGAAATACAAGGCTGGCCGCGCCGGCGTGGCCAGCGCGAACATCATCAGGTGCGCGAGGGTCGTTTTGCCGCAGCCCCGCGCGCCCGCAATGAGGTTGAAGGTGAATTCAGGCAGGCCCCCAGCAAGGACGGCAACCA
>JBBSRE010000280.1:0-4425 GCA_038243365.1 Burkholderiales bacterium
CCCGGGGCGCTACCGCGATGACGGGGCGCTCTTTGTGAGTGCGCACATTGCATCGCCGCCGCGGGTGGTGCACTTTGTCACTGGCGGTTTTTCAGGGGCGACACAGGTTGCGATTGACTTGGCACGCGCGCACCGCGCAAGTGGCCTGTTCGATCCCTTGCTGGTGCTGCGGCGCAAACGGCAGACCGACCCAGCCCGTGTGCAGGCGCTGCTGGCTGAAGGTTTGGAGGTCGCTGTCGTGCCTGGTTGGAGCCACGTGGCCACCATTTGGCAGCTGGTACGTCTGTGCCACCGGATACGGCCCCATCTGTTCGTAGCGCATGGCTTTAGCGAGCACCTTTGGGGACGATACGCTGCGCTGCTGGCCGGCGTGCCTTGCATGGTGCATGTGGAGCACAACTCGCGCGAGCGATACACCTGGTGGCGGCAGGCGCAAATGCGCTGGTTGTCGCGCCGCACGGCCGCTGCTGTCGGGGTATCGGAAGGCGTGCGCGAAGCGCTGTTAGGGCGCGGCGTCGAGGCGTCCATCACGAGCGCAATTCCCAACGGCATCCGCCTCGAACCCTTCGCGTGCGCCGCGGAGCGTCGTCTGTCGACGCGCACACCCGGCATCGTCATGGCGTCACGTTTTGGACGCCAGAAAGACCATGAGACGCTGCTACGCGCCCTTGCCTTGCTGCGCCAGCGTGGACACCGCCCGCCCTTGCTGCTCGCAGGCGGGGGAAAGACGCGCGCTCGGCATTCTGCGCAGCAGCTGTGCAAGACGCTTGGCCTTGCTGACCAAGTGCGCTTTTTGGGTCATTGTCCTGACGTGCCGGGCCTGCTCATGGAGCACTCTATTTGCGTGCTGTCGAGCCACTTCGAGGGCATGCCCTTGTCGCTCATTGAGGGCATGGCTGCCGCTTGTGCCGTAGTGGGCAGTGCGGTGAGCGGCGTCCAAGAGGTGATCGACCACGAGCGCAACGGCTTGCTTGTCACCGCGGGCGACCCTGCGTCCCTCGCAGGCGCGCTTGAGCGGCTTCTCACGCAGCCAGCATTTGCACAAACGCTGGCCGACCAAGCACGTGCTGATGCGGTGGAGCGGCACGGCCTGGCACTGATGCAAACCCGCTACGAGTCGCTCTTTGCTCGCATACTGAATGCTCCGTTGGTGGAAAGTGGGGCACAGGCATGAACCATCACACGGACTGCGCCCTGCAAGCCCCATGGCTCAGCGTGCTTGTACCCGCCTACAACGCCTCCGCGTATCTGGTGGACTGTGTGGAATCGGTTCTGCTGCAAGGGGTAGCCGGCGTCGAGTTGATCGTTCTGGACGATTGCTCCCGCGATGAAACGCCCGCGCTTCTGGAACAGTTACAAGCGCGATGGGGGCGGATCCTTCAGGTGCAGACCCATGCGCGCAACCAGGGTTTGAGCGCCGCACGCAATACCCTGCTGGACCACGCGCAAGGTGACTATGTCTGGTTTCTCGACGCGGACGACAAGCTCCAGCCGTGTGCATTGGCGGAGTTGCAGGCCATTGTCCGGAGGGAATCGCCGGACCTGGTGCTGTGTGACTTCGAGGTGCTGCGAGAGCACCGGCACGCCAAACACTGGCTGCGCGGTGAACACCACCGAGGCACTTATCTTGGCCAGGCGATGCAAATGCAGACGGATCCGGTAGCGCTGCTCAGCGGACTCCTGTTGGCTGGTCAGTTGCATGCCTGGTCCAAGGTCTCCCGCAGAGCACTGTGGCAGCCCGACTTGCGCTTTCCGCCGGGCCAGTATTTTGAGGACATGGGCACCATGAGTCTGCTGGCGCTGCAGGCCCGTTCCAGTTACTACATGCCACGTCCTTGGGTGGCTTACCGCCAACACGACAACAGCATCCTCGCCAATGCCAACTGGAAAAAGGCATTGGACCAGTCGCTCGCGCTGGCCCCTGTGCGACAAGCGCTGCGCGACCACCCCTGCGCCAACGCTCCCCAGGTGCAGCTTGCGTTGGCCCACCAGAGCGCGCGCAACTTCATCGGCGCCATGCGCTACTTGCATTTGCAAGCAAAAAGTGCCGACGAGGCGCCGCAGCTGCCTGCCCTGGCGCAGCAGTTGCGAGAGAACTTCCTGCAATCGTCACCGCTCTCTGCGAAGGCGCTGGCACACGCCTATCTGCGGCGTGGATGGCTACTTCGCAGGCACAAGTTCCTGCGTTGGTACGGGGCCTTTGCGGTGTGACATCCGCAAGCCTGCCATTGCGAGACCGAGTCGAACTGTGTGCAGCACGTGCGCTGCGCGCGTACTACGCCCGTGTCGGCAGCGCAGCAGAGCATGCTTCCGGACAAGCACCGCACACTTATGAGTTCAAAGCGGTCAAAGCGGTCAAAGCTGTCAAAGCGGCACAGGGAGAAGTCGCAGGTGCCTTGGGCACGCAGCAAGCGATACCGCGCGTGGTCTGGGCATATTGGGCCGGCGCGGAAATGCCACCGCTGATAGCACGCTGCGTGGCCAACTGGAAGCGCATGTGTCCGACCATGGAGATTCGCGTGCTGAACGATGACAGCGCACGCAAAGCCGTGGGCACGTTTCCGCCTCAGCTTGCAAACGCCAGCGCTACCTTGCGTGCCGACTGGCTGCGCCTTGCGCTGCTGCAGCGCCATGGCGGCATCTGGCTTGATGCCAGTACCGTGCTCACGCAATCACTCGATTGGGTGTTGGAGCAGCAGGCGCAGAGCCAGGCAGATCTGGTGGCGTATTTCCTGGACAGGTACACCCACGACGCGGCGTTTCCAGTGGTGGAAAACTGGTTCTTGGCAGCGCCGCCGGGCAGCCCATTCGTGGCCGATCTGCTTGGCGAATTCACTGAGCGCGTGCTGGTGCTAGGCGGCGCCGGCTATGCGGCAGAGCTCGAAAAACAGGGCGACTACGCGCAGCTGCTGCAGGGCATCGACATGCCGCATTACCTAAGCATGCACCTGGCGATACAGAAGCTCCTGCGCGACGTGGGCGGCTACCGCCTCTCGCTACGGCGAGCGGAAGACGGGCCCTTCCTCTATCATGCCGCTGGGGGCTGGGACCGCACGGCACTCAAGATCCGACTGCTGTTCAAACGCTCAGCCGAGCATCCACCGCCGCTGATCAAGCTGCGCAAGCCAGATCGCAAGCGGCTCGATTTGTACCTCGAGCGTGGCCTGTATCTGCCTCAGAGCACTGTAGGGCTGTACCTGTGCCCGGATGCTCCTTCGCCCGCCTGCCCGACGCCATCGACGTCCCCTCACCCGCCTCAAAACCCAGCGCCATGAGCCGACGCCGCAAGACCCGATTCGAAAAATGGTTCTCATTCAACCGGTACCGCCGGCGCTTTGGTGCGCGCTCTCTGGCAGCAGGCTTGTCGGTGGAAGATTTCGACGTGCTCAAGCACAGCATCGTGCAGGGGAACGATGCACAGTACGCCTACGGTTCCCTGCCCGAACTCGGTGCCCACTTGCAGCGGTTGCGCCAGGAGTTCGTAGGGCACTCGGAACTGCTCTATCACCATGCTGCATTAATTGTGCTGATTCGCCGTGAGGCGGACGTCGCCAAGAATTTCGTGCGCTTTCACCAATTGTGGGACGCCGAGCGCGATTTTCTGTGCGAGCGCCTGGACATGCGTTGGCTGATCGCCGCCTGCGACACGTTGATCGACCACCACCCGGAGCCCGTGCTTCGGGCGGCCTTGATGAATGCGGTGGTGCTCGTCAACACCGTCAAATTGCATGAAACCGAGCGCTTTCTGCAAGGACAGCAGGGCGCGATGGACTTGGCGGAGCCGGTCGCGCGGCTCAAAGAAGAGCGCATCGGCTTGTGTGACGGACTCTCGGCTTTCGTCGCAGGTACGGATGACACCTTGCGCAACATGCGCTGGCGCCTTGAGCAGATGTGCGCCCTGCACCCCCTTGCGTCGATTGTCATGGTGGTGTTCCAGCGGTTGCAGCTGCGCAAGAACGAGAACGTCTACGCGCGCTTTCGCGAGCGACACACCCGTGAACGCACGCGGTGGTGGTAGCCGAGCCCGCAATCCCGCGCGCCTGCTGAGCCTCCACACAGCCATCGGATCGGGTGGCAGCGGCGCTGTCCCAAGCGATGCCCTGCTCAGTTGGTCTTTGCGCTTAAAGCGTGCGCCCGGTCAGTGCGTTGAGTGCTTGAGTCGCCTCCGCATGCAGGCGCATCGTCAGGGTCTGAGCACTGGGCAGATCGCGCACTAAACCCACGCACTCGCCTACAGTGGCATGTGCGGCGGAAAAATCACCTGCTTGCACGGCTGCATCGTAGGCGGCGCGCGCAGCGTCGGGTGCGGCACGCAAGGTTTCGACTTTGTCTTCCCAAGTGCGGTGAAGCGCATTGCGCGCGGCGCGAAAATCGTACGGCGTGGGCCAGTTTTTGCGGCGCAGGATATCGAACACGGGGCTGCGC
>JBBSRE010000281.1:0-4425 GCA_038243365.1 Burkholderiales bacterium
ATCAACTTGCCGGCTTTACAGCCCTTGATGCGTGGGAGTTGGTGGCGCGCCGCGCAGATGCGCCTCCCTTCATCCTGCTTTCGGGCGCAGTCGGCGAGGCGGCTGCAGTGAACGCGATCCGACTGGGCATCGCAGACTATGTATTGAAGGACGACATGACGAGACTCCCGCATGTCATCGAACGGGCTGTTGAAGTGCATCAGGCACGGCAACAGAGCGTCGTGTCGGCGCAGGCGCTAGCGCACTCCGAAAAACGTCTCGCGCTGCTCGCAGCCCATCTGCAAGATTCCATTGAAGAGGAGCGAGCCGCGATCTCACGCGAGATCCACGACGATATCGGCGGTGCACTGACGGCTATCCGGTTCGACCTGGCATGGATCGAGCGGCACTCAGCAGACGCTGGGACAACCCGCCATGCTGCTTCCGCGACCGGCATGCTCCAACACGCTCTTACTGCAAGCCAGCGCATCATGAAGAACCTTCGTCCACAGGTACTGGATCAAGGATTGAGCGCGGCGGTGCAATGGCTGGCACAAGATTTCGAGACAAGAACCGGAGTTGTGGTCGAGCTAATCTCCGCGGTGACTTCCGGGTTGGTGACCAATCAGGTCGAAATGGTGGCCTATCGCACCGCGCAGGAAGCCCTCACCAACGTGTCCAAGCATGCAAACGCCCGCCGCGTGAAGATTGACATATCCGACGCCGGAGGGCTGCTGACTCTCGAGGTCAGTGACGACGGGGCGGGAATCAGTCCAAACGCCCACCACAAACACAACAGCTTTGGACTGGCGGGCCTGCGGGAACGCGCAAAAACGGTCGGGGGATGGCTGGATGTGAGCGCTAGCGTAGGAGCAGGCACTGAAGGGTGCTCTGTGATTCTGTCGGTACCCTTGCCGTTTGCCAACGCGCCAAAGGATTTATCGTGACGATCCAGGTAATTCTCTGCGACGACCATGCCCTGGTACGGCGCGGCGTACGCGACACGCTCGAAGAGGCGTCCGAGATCAAGGTGGTGGCGGAAGCCGGCAGCTATCCCGAACTCCGCGACATACTTCGCAGCTCTGACTGCAGCGTTCTGTTGCTGGACCTCAACATGCCAGGGCGAAGCGGCCTTGAGGTGCTCGCGGCGCTCAAGGAAACGCACCCCCACATCAAGGTGTTGGTGTTGTCCATGAACCCAGCCGATCAGTACGCCGTTCGCTGCTTGAAGGCGGGGGCCTCCGGGTATGCCAGCAAAGCGGCCGATCCGGTTGCACTCATCGACGCGGTGCGAACCATTTCCAGCGGGCGAAAATACTTGACCAGTGACGTGGCACAACTGCTCGCGGAAAGCGTCTCGGAACCTGAGAGAGTGGCCGGTCACGCGGCTTTGTCGGAACGTGAACTGCAAACCATGCTGAAGATCGCGTCAGGAAAGCGGCTGTCCGAGATCGCGGACGAGCTGATGCTGAGCCCGAAAACCGTTAGCGTCTACCGGGCGCGTGTGATGGAAAAGCTCGGGCTGACCACCAATGCAGAACTGACTGTCTACGCGGTCCGCAACAATCTGGTGTGAGCAGCGTTGCTGGTGTTTTAACGCGGCGCCATAAACAGATCCGTCGCCTGCTGCATCAGCGTCAGCATGGGTTGCTCAAGCATAGGCAACGTGGCTGCAATGCCGAGCAGTCCCACCGTTAGTGTCACCGGGAACCCCACTGCGTAGATATTCATCTGCGGAGCCACGCGCGAGACGATTCCCAGCGCCAGGTTGACAAACATCAACAGGGCCATCATGGGAAGAGCGATCCAGAGCGCGCTGGAAAACAGATTGGCGCCCAGTTCGTACAAGCGCATTTGTCCCAGCGCATTCAAAAAATGTCCGTCTACTGGAAAGCGATCAAAGCTCTTGACCACTGCCATCAGCACCATGAGGTGGCCGTTGATCACGACAAAGAACAAAGTGGCAATGTGCCCGAAGAACCTGCCGACGGCGCTGACCTGGGCGCTGCTGGAGGGATCAAAAAAGGAAGCGAAGTTTAGCCCCATCTGAAGACCAATGACTTCGCCGGCCAACTCCACCGAAGCGAACACGAGCCGGATCGCAAAACCGATCGCCAGCCCGATGACGACCTGTTGCACAACAGCGCCCAGGGCGTCCGGGTGATTGAGCGGCATGGTGGCGCTGCCCTGCAGCATGGGCTGGGCACAAACGGCCACGAAGAAGGCGAGCCCGATGCGAGCACGCACCGGAATGACGCGCATCGAAAACACCGGCGAGACTGAAAACAATCCCAGAATGCGCAGAAACGGCCAAAGGATGGGCGAGATCCACGCCACGATTTGCGCCTCGGAAAACGTGATCACGCGCAGCGCCGCATTAGCCCACCACTGAGGGAATAGATTCGATGGTGCGCCGCAAAAAATCCACGAGCGTACTGATCATCCACGGTCCGGCGATCACAAACACTGCGACGGCTCCCACTAGCTTGGGGACAAACGCCAGGGTGGCCTCGTGGATCTGAGTGACGGCCTGGAAAACGCTCACCAGCAGACCAATGGCCATGACGACGCCAAGCACCGGCATGGCGATCATCAGCAGCAGAGTGAGTGCGTCGTGACCAACGGTCAGGACATACTGGGGTGACATAGGCAATCCTCCAGAGAAAAAATGGCGAGACAGTTGAAGCCAAAAACCCCTTTAAGTGACGAAACTGGCTGCCAACGATCCAATCAGCAGGTTCCAGCCGTCAGCCAACACGAAAAGCATGAGCTTGAACGGGAGCGCCACCAACACCGGTGAAAGCATCATCATGCCCAGCGACATGAGAATGCTGGAAACCACCATGTCGATCACCAGAAACGGTATGAAGATCATGAAGCCGATCTGGAACGCAGATTTCAGCTCACTCGTGACAAACGCCGGCACCAGCACGCGAAAAGGCGCGGTTTCTGCAGTCACGGAAGCATCCAGGCGCGCCAGGCGCGAGAACAAAGCAAAATCAGATTGCCGGGTCTGCTTGAGCATGAATTCACGCATGGGCGCCTCGGCCTTGGATGCCGCTTCCTCAAAGCTGATGGCATTGGTCGTGTACGGAACGTACGCATCTTCATACACCCGGTCGAGCGTGGGGCCCATCACGAACAGCGTAAGAAACAGCGAAAGCCCGATCACGACCTGATTGGGGGGAGCAGACTGCGTGCCAATGGCCTGGCGCAGCAGCGACAACACAATGACGATGCGCGTGAAACCCGTCATCATGAGAAGGATGGCAGGCAAAAACGACAGCGCAGTGAAGAAGAGCAGCGTCTGGATCGGAACCGAGTAGCTGTTCCCGCCGGCGCCCGAACCGATCACCAGTGGTAGAGACGCGCTCGCCTGAGCTTGCGCTAACTGTGGAAGCACCAGCGCCACAAGCGCAGTCACGATCGCAGCAAGACAAGTCCCGTTTTTTTCAAACCCAAGACGAGCGCGTATGGAGGGGGGGTGTACAGGAATCACACTGTTTTCCCAACGGGGTCGTGCTGCGCCTCTGCACCTACCTGGGCCATCTCGCGGGCGAAACTAGGGCTAGCATGCTCTGCGACATCCAACGGTCCGCGAAGCTTGTGAAGGCATTCGATCTGTTGAGGCGTGACCCCCAGTACGAGCACGACACGCTCCTCCTGGGCGCCGACTTCCACCGTTACAACGCGCTGGTGCGGCCCTACGGCAATGGCCGAAATCACGCGCGGCGATCCGGCTGCCAGTCCAGACGCTTCACCCCGACGCTGCTGCACCTTACGGATCAACCATGGCAGCGATCCGATGGCCGCCACGAACAGAACGACCAGCAGAAGCGTTTGCGTCATCCTTGCCCTTTGCTCAGGCGACGCAGCCGCTCGGATGGTGTGACCACGTCGGTCAGACGGATACCGAACTTGTCATTGACCACCACCACCTCGCCCTGGGCGATCAGGTAGCCGTTGACCAGCACGTCCATCGGCTCTCCCGCCAAGGCGTCAAGCTCCACCACGGACCCCTGAGCCAGCTGCAGGATGTATTTGATCGGCACTTTGGTCCGGCCAAGCTCCACAGAGAGCTGAACCGGAATGTCCAGCACCATGTTGATGTCGCCCACCCCGTCGGCTGAAGCAGAGAACGGCCGCGCGGTCTCACCGCTCAGTGGCCCGCCCTGCTCCGGATCTGTTCCGGGGCTGGACGTTTTCTGCTCTTCAAGCGCTTCTGCCCAACCCGCAAAGGGATCGTCCGCGCCGTCCGCAGGCTGGTCATCCGGGTTATTGTTGTCGTCAGTTGCCATGTTTTTCCCCCATCCAGCTGGCGTCCGCATTGCGCAGACATTCTTCTATCCGAATCGCATATTTGGCGTTGTGAGTTCCGTACTGGCAATCAAAGAGCGGAACCCCGCCCACAGAAGCCTGAATACGAGGCTCCCGGTCGAGCTCAAT
>JBBSRE010000282.1:0-4424 GCA_038243365.1 Burkholderiales bacterium
ATGGCGATGGTGCGCGAGGTCGCGGTGGCCATGAAGCCCACCATCAGCGAGGCGGGCAGCGGCCAGGGCTGCGAGGAGTGGTAGCGCACGGCGTCGACGATGACCCCGGATTCCTCGGCCACCTCCCGACGCACGGCGTCTTCCAGCGCTTCGCCCGGTTCCACGAAGCCGGCCAGCGTGGACCAGCGCCCGGGTGGCCAGCCGGCCTGGCGCCCGAGCAGGCAGGCGCCGTCATGCTCCACCAGCATGATCACCGCCGCATCGGTGCGCGGGAACTGCAAGCGCGCGCACGAATCATTGGTGCATTGCGCCCGATGCCCGGCGGCGACATGCAGCAGCGGCGCGCCGCAGTACGGACAATGCCGGGTCTCGCGCTGCCAGTGCGCCAGGCCCTTGGCGTAGGCGAACAGCCCGGCCTGCTCCGGCGCCAGCGCAAGTCCGGCATGGCGCAGCGAAACACGTCGCGCATCCAGTGCGGCCTCCAGCGCTTGGGCGTCGACGCGCTTGTCCAGGACCAGCAGCAACCACGGTGTGCTGCCGACCAAGCCAAGGAAACTTGGCGTCAAATCGGCCAGCAGTTGCCGGCGTTCGCCATCGTCGAGCGTGCGCAACGCCATGGTCTGGCGCTGCAGGAACGCGTCGCCATTGGCGTCGAGCAGCAGATAACGCGCGTTGGGTTGATGCGCCTGCGCGGCGACCCACGCTGCGTCGCCGCGGTGTTCGGCATTGCGCTCAAGCACGCGGCTCAGGCCGGCAAAACAGTTGGTGCGCTCCGGCGGGGCAGTCACGGCGCGCCGTCAGGCGGTGAAGGAGGAGCCGCAGCCGCAGGTGGTCTTGGCGTTGGGGTTGCTGATGACGAACTGCGAGCCGCTGAGGTTTTCGGTGTAGTCGATCTGCGCGCCGGAAAGGTATTGCAGCGACAGCGGGTCGCACAGCAGCGTTGCACCTTCGCGCTCGATCGCCACATCGTCCTCGGCCTGGGCCTCGTCAAAGGTGAAGCCGTACTGCAAGCCGGAGCAGCCGCCGCCGCTGATGAACACGCGCAGCTTCAATGCCGGGTTGCCTTCTTCGGCTACCAGTTCCTGCACCTTGTGCGCCGCCGCAGGGGTGAACTGCAGTGGCGTCTGCGCGGAGCGGTAGTCGGGGATGTTGATCAAGGTTTCCATGGCTTCCGATGTGGGGTCGGGGATGGGAGCTGCAAGCATAGCCGGCTTGCGCATGCGCAGCCGGCACAGGCGAGCTCAAGAGCGGATCTTGTCCTGCAGGTACAGCTCCAGGCCAACCTCGCCGATCAGGCGCTGCTGGGTCTCCAGCCAGTCGATGTGCTCTTCCTCGTCATGCAGGATGTTGCGGAACAACTCGCGGCTGACGTAGTCGGTGACGCCTTCGCTGTAGCTAATGGCCACGCGCAAGTCCTGCGCGCCGGCCAGCTCCAGGTCCAGATCGCCCTGCAATGCCTCCGGCACGTTCTCGCCGATGTGCAACTTGCCCAGATGTTGCAGGTTGGGCAGGCCGTCCAGGAACAGGATGCGCTCGATCAGCCGGTCGGCGTGGCGCATCTCCTCGATCGACTCCTTGTATTCATGCTCCGCCAGCTCGGCATAGCCCCAGTTTTTCAACATGCGCGCATGCAGGAAATACTGGTTGATCGCGGTGAGCTCGTTGAACAGCACCTTGTTCAGATGCTCAATGACTGTCTTGTCACCCTTCATGGCACGCTCCGCGCTATCGACCGGGCGCCCACTATACAAAGCCGTGGCGTGGGCCGCGGTGATGGGAATCAGGACGGTTTGCGCAGCCCAGCGTGAACGCGGATGGGATCAGGCGGCGACGGTTGGCGCCTGGGGCAAGATGCGCAACTGGTCAACGGCCTTGTCCAGCGTGGCGCGGGCCTCGCCTTCGCAGCAGCCGCAGCAATCGCCGCAGCCGGTACGTGCCTGCAATTGCGCAAACGATTGCACGCCGCCGGCCACTTCGCGGCGGATGTCGTGATCGGTAACGGCGTTGCACATGCAGATATACATGCCGCGCATGAGAACGCAAATGCGAATGATTGTCAACACGCAACCCGCCGGCAGCACAGACGTCATCAACGACGCCGTGCACGGGCCACGTCAGGCGACCGCGCGACCGCTGTCGGGATCGTCGGCCGTGATCGGCGCACGTGGCGGCAGCGTGCCCAGTTGCAGGCTGAACAGATCTTCCACCAACGGCGCGAACTGGCGCAGCGCGCGTTCGTACACCTGGCGCTTGAAGCTCACCACGTGTGCCGCCGGATACCAGAAATCCACCCAGCGCCAGAGGTCAAACTCCGGCTTGTCGTTGGCGTCCAGGCGAAAGGCGTCCTCGCTCCCAACCAGGCGCAGCAAAAACCACACTTGCTTCTGCCCGATGCAGGTCGGGCGCTGGTGCCGGCGCACGTAGCGATTGGGCAGGCGATAGCGCAGCCAGCCGTGCGTGGCGGCTACAACCTCAACCTGGTGCTCGGCCAGCCCGGTCTCTTCCTCCAGCTCGCGATACATCGCCTCTTGCGGGGTCTCATCCGAGCGCATGCCGCCTTGGGGAAACTGCCAGCCATCACGATTGACGCGCCGCGCCCAGAACAACTGGCCGGCGTCATTGAGCAGCACGATACCCACGTTCGGGCGATAGCCATCGATATCGATCATGTCGCCTCCCGCGGAGCGCGCCGCCCACCGCAACGCCTGCCACCCGATTCAACCACATCGCGCGAAGCCGCGGCAAGGCGCAACTTGAACCATCCCCTCGTCCACACTACACTGCCGCGCCCCGCCGCTGCTTTCCCGCAGCGCCCGCCGGGCACCCCTTTTGGCTATGTAGCTCAGCTGGTTAGAGCACAGCACTCATAATGCTGGGGTCGGTGGTTCGAGTCCACCCATAGCCACCAATGACTTTTTGCGAGCTAAGCAAACAGGCCGTGGATGACAAGCCCGCGAATTTGCGGGCTTTTTTGCGCGTATTGGCAACGAAGCCAAGTGCGAAATCGGGTTTATAGAGAGCTGCTGCGCGTGGTTGGTGGGGCTCCCACGCGAGCTCTGTGACACCTTCTGTGACACTTTTTACTGTCACAGGAAAGTGGCACGCAGCCAAATGACCCAAGTACTGCGTGTCAACTGAGAAGCGGACCTGGCGGGTGAGCACTGAGCGCGAGCGTGGATACTGCGAAACGTGAGTGGGTTACGTCCACGCGACGGGCGGCTGTTCCGCCAAGACGCTTCACGGCGATTGTCGAGGAAATGATGAATCCCTTCGCAGGTCGGCGCCAAGTCATGAGCATCCGCCAAGTGGTACGGTGCTACGGGTAAAATCATCGAACGAACATTGAGCCGCGCGCCTGAGCGGGTTGGCAGCTACGGGTAGATACGCATGGCCCGCAAAGGGGACGGAGTGGCAAATTCGGGTCGATGGCATGCAGTTCATACGTCGGCGTTCCCGCACGAGCAGGAAGCCTTGGAATTGCTGCGCGCTCACCTTCCTGACACATCGCCTTTTCGCGCTTGGTCAAACTTTGAGTTTATCGCCGAAGACGGCAGCATCAACGAAATTGACGCGCTTATCGTGTCAACTGACCGCATCTACCTGGTTGAAATCAAGCACTGGTCGGGGACCATCTCCGGCAATCAAAACACATGGGTGGTAACACCTGACAGCGGGCGCGAGCGCTACGAAGAGAACCCGCTTTTGTTGGCCAACCGCAAGGCGAAGAAGCTGAAGTCGTTGTTGGGCCGGCAAGCCGCGTTCAAGAGCGCGCGCGTGCCGTACATCCAGGCGGTGGTGTTTCTGTCCTCCCTGCAATGTTCTGTGAAGCTCGACGATATCGCTGGGCAGCACATCTACCTGCGCCCCGATGTTGACCGTCAAGGTAAGCCAAGCATCATTGATGTGATCCAGGGTCGAGCTACCCAAGCCGAGGGTCGGCCGCCACTCAGTCGGGATGTCGAACGCGCGATCAATCGAGCGATGGACCAGCTTGGCCTGCGCAAGCGCACCCGCGCCGCCACGGTCGGCGACTACGTGCTCACCCGGCTTATTACCGAGAACGATAGCTACCAGGACTGGGAGGCCAGGCATGCCCGGGTGGAAGGGGATCGCAAGCGCGTGCGCATCTTTCCCTACGCACAGAATGCGGCCGAGGCGGAAAAACGCGAGCGCAAGGATCTCGCCACGCGCGAGTACGAGCTGCTGCGCGAAGTGCGCCACGATCACATCCTGTCACCCGGGCAACTGACCGAAAGCGACATCGGGCCGGCACTCATCTACGACTACCGGCCCGACGCGCAGCGGTTGGATCACCGGCTCGAAGCCGTATCACCCCCGCTTGGGATCAGTCAGCGCCTGGACCTGGTGCGACAAATTGCGGAGGCATTGGCCTACGCGCACCAGCGTGGCGTGTATCACCGCGC
>JBBSRE010000283.1:0-4406 GCA_038243365.1 Burkholderiales bacterium
CATGCGTTCGGTCCTGGCCGCAAACTGCCGGGCCTTGAGGCGGCGCAGCTCAAAGGTGATGCTGGCGATCTTGGCATCCCTAAACCCGATGGCTTGGGCCTGTGATTCGATTTGCCGGCTCTGCTCGCCAACGTGTGCCAATGGGTATTCCGGGCGAACGTGAACAGCCATTCCAGTGAACGTGAACGCAGGAGTGGGTAGCTCGTCGGGACCAATTCCGGGCCCGTGAACGCTGATTCCGCTGGCGTGAACAGTGATTCCAGTCATCGTGAACGCGGCTGTGGCCTGGATTGAAGTGAAGTTGCGCAAGTCAAGACCACCCTGGCGGGTAGGTAGCCTCACTGCATTTATTGCAGGAAGCCAGATGCCCGCCCGAAAGATCACCATGCGCAAGATCAAGGAAATACTCCGTTTGACCCTGGACGCCAAGCTGCCCTACGAGCAGATTGCCGCGTCGCTTCAGCTTTCCAAAGGCGTCATCTCCAAATACGTCAAACTCGCCAGCACTGCCGGGCTTGACTGGCCGGCCATTGCGGCCATGGACGAAGGGGCGCTGGAGCGCCAACTGCTGGGCCCGGCACGAAGCCTGGTCGTCTACGCCCCGCCCGACTACGGCCAGGTTCATGTGGAGCTGCGAGGCAAAGGCGTCACGTTGATGCTGCTGTGGGAGGAATACTGCGGCAAATGGGCCGAGGACACCGAGGTCAAGCCCTACCGGTACTCGCAGTTCTGTGAAAGCTACCGCCGCTTCGCCAGGACGCTCAAGCGCTCCATGCGTCAGGTGCACCGCGCTGGCGACAAGCTCTTCATCGACTATGCCGGCCCCACCATTGCGCTCGCGGGTGGGGGCAAGGCCAACATCTTCGTGGCGGCCATGGGCGCCTCGGGCTACGCGTTTGCCTGGGCAACGCCAGCGCAAACCACCGCCGACTGGCTTGAAGGGTGCTGCCGGGCGCTCTGCTTCTACCGGGGCGTGCCACAGCTGATTGTTCCGGACAACCCACGTGCCGTCATCGCGCAGGCCAGTCGCTACGAGCCGCGCGCCACCGACACGGTGCTGGACTTTGCGGTGCACTACGGCTGTAGCATATTGCCCGCGCGCGCCTACCACCCGCAAGACAAGGCCAAAGCGGAGTCCACGGTGCAAATCGTGGAGCGCTGGATCATGGCACGGCTGCGTCATCAAGCGTTTCATACGGTGCATGAAGTCAATGCAGCCATGGCCCCTTTACTGGAGCACTTGAACAACAAGCCGTTTCAGAAGCTTCCCGGCTCCAGGGCCAGCGTGTTTGCCAGCATTGATGCGCCGGCCCTGATGGCGCTACCGCTAGAGGTCTTTGAGCTGGCGATCTTCAAGACGGTCAAGGTGCACATTGATTACCACGTCGAGTTCGAAGGCCACCGCTACAGCGTGCCCCACGCGCTGGTGGGCCAGACGCTGGAGTTGCGAGTAACCCGCAGCACGCTGGAAATTCTTAATCGTGGCCAACGCGTGGCCAGCCACGCTAGGTGCAGCCGGCGCGGCGGCTTTACCACCCTTGACGAGCACATGCCCGAGAACCACCGGGCCCACGCACAGTGGAGCCCGGACCGGTTGGTTGCCTGGGGCGAGCAGATCGGGGTGGCCACAGCGCGGACGGTACGCCATCTGCTGGAGCGCCAGCGCCACCCCGAACATGCGTACCGGGCCTGTTTGGGTTTGCTCTCGCTGAGCCGGCGCTACAGCGCAGCCCGCCTGGAGGCGGCGTGCCTGATTGCG
This sequence comes from Burkholderiales bacterium, assembly GCA_038243365.1. Lineage (GTDB taxonomy): Bacteria > Pseudomonadota > Gammaproteobacteria > Burkholderiales > Burkholderiaceae_C > Simplicispira. The sequence continues at coordinate 1,760 of JBBSRE010000283.1, forward strand.
CTGCAACTGGGCACCAGCAAATACAGCCATATCAAGGACATCTTGGTCAACCGCGGCGATCAGTTGCAAAAAACCGAGACGCCCGAGTGGACCAGCCCGGTGCATGCCCATGTACGCGGCCCCGGCTACTACCAGTAAGCAACGAATTGAAAGAAACACCATGATGATGAACACCACTTTGGCGCAACTGCGCGAATTGAAGCTCGAAGGACTGGCTGCGGGCTTGCAGGATCAGCTCAGCCAGGCGGGCGTGAGTTCGATGAGCTTTGAGGAACGCCTGGCGCTGCTGGTCGACCGTGAAATGCATTGGCGCCAGGACCGCCGCCAGGTGCGCCTGCTCAAGCAGGCCCGACTTAAATACCCGCAAGCAGCCATTGAAGATATTGACAGCCGCGCCGGGCGCGGCATCCAGCGCAGCACTGTCATGAGTCTGGCTTTGGGCGATTGGGTGCAAGGCGGCCATACCGTCTTGATCACAGGTCCCACCGGGGCGGGCAAGTCCTGGCTAGCCTGTGCCTTGGCGCAGCACGCCTGCCGCCGAGGCTTCAGCGCGCATTACCAGCGCGTTCCCCGGCTGGGCGAAGAGCTGCGCATTCGCCACGCCAACGCTACGTTCGGCAAGTGGCTTGATCAGATCCGCAAAACCGATGTGTTGCTTCTGGATGATTGGGGGATGGTGGCTTTGGACAGCCAGACCCGGGCAGACTTGCTGGAGATTATTGATGACAGAGCATCAAGCCGGGCCACGATTATCACCAGCCAGCTACCCATTGAGCACTGGCACGAGTGGATTGGCGACGCCACGATGGCGGACGCAATGCTTGACCGGCTGATGCAGAACCATCACCGCTTGACGATCACGGGGGAATCGTTGAGAAAAAAGCCAGTCGCAGGAAAACCCAAAGCGGCCGACTCGAAAGAGTCGACGAGCTAATGACCAAGCGCCAAAAAACCGACAAACACACACGACGAAAGGGTTCAGCAGGCTGAAAAACCACCTCAGCCTACAATTTGTAGCGCGCAACATCGCATCAACACCGCCGCAGCGTTCACGTTGCCCGGAATCGCTGTTCACCATCCCGGAATGAGCGTTCACGTTCGCTGGAATACGCAGTCGCACACCAGCGTGCCCTGCCAATCACCCAGAAAGCTTCGAGCATGCGCGCCCGCGCGGCTTTCGCAAAAGTCATAAACCACAGCTTTCAAGTCTTCAAAGGCGCCCGGCGCGTAGGCCCAGAGGTAAGCCCGGTGCGTTTTGCCATTGCCGGGTTTGAGCATCTGCACCGGTGTTTCGTCGGCGTGCAGCACCGCATGCTTGACGATCTCGTCCTTGAGCGCGTCGACCAGGGGTTGGAGTTGAACGCCGCACATGCCCACCCAGGCGCCCAGCGTGGAGCGGGCAATGGCCAAGCCGGCGCGTCCAAAGATGCTTTCCTGCCTGTACAGCGGCAGGTGGTCCGCGTACTTGGCCACCAACACTTGGGCCAGTAGCCCGGCCGTGGGAATCCCCTTGTCGATCACCTGCGCGGGCACCGGCGCCTGCGTCAAGGTCTGGCAGCGGGCGCAGACCCACTTCCCACGGATATGGCGCTCGACCGTGAACACGCCAGGGGTGTAGTCGAGCTTTTCGCTGACGTCCTGGCCAATGCGCTTCAAGGCGCAGCCGCACCCCGGGGTGGTGCAGACGGCGGACCCGGGCTCGTGGGCAATGTCCATCCGGGGTAGCCCGGGCGGCAGTGCAACGCGCCTGGGCTGGCCGGCCGGGGCGACGGCTCGGGGCGTGGGCGCCAGCTGCTCGAGCTCCACTTCGATGGCAGCGATGTCCGCATCGAGGGTTTCGTCGAGCAAGCTGAGCTGCGCCGGGTCCAGCCGCTCACCGCTTCGGCCGAACTTCCAGCGTTTGAGGACCGCCATCTCGTGCGTGAGCTGGTCAATCTTGGCCTGTCGGTATTTGAGCTCGCCGTCCTTGGCGGCAATGGCCTGCTCCCGCTGGGCCACCTGAGCGATGAGTTCTGCGGCCAGCGCGCGCAGTTGCTCGGCGCTCAAGCTGTCCAGGTGCTGTGCATTGACCATGGGCAGCAGTTTGCCCAGCCTGGCGGCGCCCGGCCATTGGCGGATGCCCCAATTGCACAGCCGCTTCAGGTGATCGTGATAATGCCCGCCTCGCCCATGCGCTGCCACGGCAGGCCCAGCACCAGCGCGTCGAGTTGGGCGTGCTCGAGCCTGCAGTTGGCACTGTTGGCCCCAGACCAAACGAACTTGCCCTGGTGCAGCCGGCGCGCAGCCAGCCAGATTCCGATCCCGTCATGCACCAGCACCTTCATGCGGTTGGCCCGCTTGTTGGCGAACAGATACGCGGTATGCGGGTGGGCAGCGCCAAAGACGGCAATCACCCGGGCCAGTGCGGTGTCGGTGCCGGCGCGCATGTCCAGCGGTTGGGTAGCCAGCCAGGCCGCGTCAATGCGGATCATTTGAGAACCGCAGCCGTCCAGCTCGCCAACTCGGCTGCCGCGCTGACGGGCCAGGTCACCACCATCGACAGCGCACCCCGGCACAGCTCTACCTTGATCTCCCGGGTTTCGGGGTGCTGCGCGGGCGCGGGCAGCTGCAAGGGGATGAACGCGGCAAGAGGACAAGCTGTCTCAGG
>JBBSRE010000284.1:0-4400 GCA_038243365.1 Burkholderiales bacterium
AAGCGTTCACCGCGCTGGGCCGCAATCCCACCGATGTCGAGCTGATGATGTTTGCGCAGGCCAACAGCGAGCACTGCCGGCACAAAATCTTCAACGCCGACTTCACCATCGACGGCACCGAGCAGGACAAAAGCCTGTTCGGCATGATCCGCCACACGCATCAGAAAAACCCGCAACACACGGTGGTGGCGTACTCGGACAACGCCTCGGTGATGGAAGGCGGCGTGGTTGAAGTGTTTGAAGCCAAATCGGCCTCTAGCGCTTATGCATCAAGCGCGAGCAGCTATGAAAAAGAGAGTTCTCTGCGCCATGTGCTGATGAAGGTGGAGACCCACAACCACCCCACGGCCATTGCTCCGTACCCAGGCGCTTCCACCGGCGCAGGCGGCGAGATTCGCGATGAAGGTGCCACAGGGCGCGGCTCCAAACCCAAGGCCGGTTTGACGGGCTTCACCGTCTCGCGGTTGTGGGGCGGTGCCTCCAACGAGGTGGGTGGGCGACCCGGCCACATCGCCAGCCCGCTGCAGATCATGACTTCCGGCCCGCTGGGCGGCGCTGCTTTCAACAACGAATTCGGCCGGCCCAACCTGCTCGGCTATTTCCGTGAGTACGAAGCCGAGGTCGGCGGCGTGCAACGCGGCTATCACAAGCCCATCATGATCGCCGGCGGCCTGGGCAGCATTGACGCGGGGCTGACGCAAAAGATCGAATTTCCAGCTGGATCACTTTTGGTTCAGCTGGGCGGCCCCGGGATGCGCATCGGCATGGGCGGCAGCGCAGCGAGCTCCATGGCCACGGGTGAGAACGCAGCCGAGCTCGACTTTGATTCGGTGCAGCGCGGCAACCCAGAGATTGAACGGCGCGCGCAAGAGGTCATCAACCACTGCGCGGCGCTAGGCGCGGCCAACCCCATTCTGGCGATTCACGATGTTGGCGCGGGCGGCTTGTCCAATGCGTTCCCGGAACTGGTCAACGACGCCGGGCGGGGCGCTCGCTTTGACCTGTCCAGTGTGCCGCTGGAAGAAACCGGCATGGCACCGCGCGAAATCTGGTGCAACGAGAGCCAAGAGCGCTACGTGATGGCCATCGCGCCGGAGTCGCTGGATCAGTTCACCGCTTTTTGCGAGCGTGAGCGCTGCCCCTTTGGCGTAGTCGGTGTCACCACGCAAGCACGCGCGTTGGTCGTGGGCGACGGCGTGCCCCTTGCGCCTGCCGCCGCGCTACCAGATACGCAGCTTGCGGTGAACATGCCGATGGACGTGCTGCTCGGCAAGCCGCCCAAGATGCACCGAGATGTGAACCGGGTGCTGCGCGCGGCGGGACCGATTGACCTCACCGGCGTCGAGCTGCAGCAAGTGGCGCTGGATGTGCTGAGCCACCCGACGGTAGCTTCCAAACGCTTCCTGATCAACATCGGCGACCGCTTTGTGGGTGGTCTCACGCACCGCGACCAGATGGTGGGCCCTTGGCAAGTGCCGGTGGCCGATTGCGCTGTCACCCTGGCCGACTACGCGGGTTTTGCTGGCGAAGCCATGGCCATGGGCGAGCGCACGCCGCTGGCATCCATCGACGCCCCCGCTTCGGGCCGCATGGCCGTGGCAGAAGCCATCACCAACCTGCTGGCTGCGCCCATTGAGCTGTCTCGCGTCAAGCTGTCGGCCAACTGGATGGCCGCCTGCGGCGAGCCTGGCGAGGACGCTGCGCTGTACGACACGGTGCGTGCCGTCGGCATGGAACTGTGCCCCGCGCTGGGCATTTCGATTCCCGTGGGCAAGGACAGCTTGTCGATGCGCACCGAGTGGCAATACGAGGGAGAAGCCAAAAAAGTCGTATCCCCCGTCAGCCTGATCGTCACCGCCTTTGCCACCTTGCCAGATGTGCGCGCCACGTTCACGCCGCAGCTGGAACGTGAGCTGGAAACCACGCTGATCCTGATCGATCTCGGTAAAGGCCAGTCGCGCTTGGGTGGCAGCATCCTGGCGCAAACGCTCGGGCAGCCCGGCGGCGCGGTGCCGGATCTGGATGACCCGCAAGACCTGAAACACCTGGTCAACGCCGTGAATGCGTTGCGTTCGGACCAGCGCATCCTTGCCTACCACGACCGCAGCGATGGCGGCCTGTTTGCCGCCGCCGCCGAAATGGCCTTTGCCGGCAACGTGGGCGTGGCGCTGAATATCGACATGTTGGTCACCGAAGGCGATGGCATCAGCGACAGCCGCATGGAAACGGGCGACGCCAAGAACTGGGCGCAGCAGGTCAGCGGCCGGCGCGATGAGCTCACGCTCAAGGCATTGTTCAACGAAGAGCTGGGTGTGCTGTTGCAAGTGGCCACGACGCAGCGCGACGCGGTGCTGCAAACGCTGCGCACACATGGCCTGTCAGCCTTCTCGCATGTGGTCGGTAGCACCCGGCCCGAGCGTTCGGGGATTGAAGCAGGCAAAGGAAAGCTCTCGGTGTGGCGCGATACGCGCGAAGTTTTTTCAGCTTCGCTGCATGACCTGCACCAGGTCTGGGACAGCGTCAGCTGGAAGATATGTCAGCAGCGCGACAACCCGGACTGCGCCGACAGCGAGCACGCCAGCCGCGGTGTACGGGACGATCCCGGCCTGCACGTCAAACTGACTTTCGACCCGCAAGACAACATTGCTGCGCCGTTTATTCATGGCGCCCGCCCGCGCGTGGCTGTGCTGCGCGAGCAGGGCGTGAACTCGCACGTGGAGATGGCCTATGCCTTCCATGAGGCCGGCTTTGAAGCGGTGGACGTGCACATGACCGACTTGCAAAACGGTCGCGCCGACTTGCAGCAGTTTGCCGGCCTGGTGGCCTGCGGCGGTTTCAGCTACGGCGACACCTTGGGCGCGGGCATCGGCTGGGCACGGTCCATCACTTTCAACCCGCGTCTGGCGGACCAGTTTGCCGCCTTCTTTGCGCGCGGCGACACGTTCGGTCTGGGCGTGTGCAACGGCTGCCAGATGTTTGCTGAGCTGGCCGACATCATTCCCGGTGCCGAGCACTGGCCGCGTTTCACCACCAACCAAAGCGAGCGCTTTGAGGCGCGCCTGTCGTTGGTCGAAGTGCTCGATTCCCCCAGCCTGTTCATGGCCGGCATGGCCGGCAGCCGCCTGCCAATTGCGGTGGCGCACGGCGAGGGCTACGCGAATTTTGCGCAGCGCGGCGATGCGGACCAGGCCCTTGCGGCGATGCGCTATGTGGACCACTACGGTCAGGCGAGCGAGCAGTACCCCCTCAACCCGAACGGCAGTGCAGGCGGCCTGACGGCCGTGACCACGCCGGACGGTCGCTTCACGGCCATGATGCCGCACCCCGAGCGGGTGTTCCGTAACGTGCAAATGAGCTGGACCGACCTGGGCGCCAGTGGAGGCATCGAGGCCGCAAGCCCCTGGATGCGCATGTGGCGCAACGCGCGCAAGTGGGTCGGCTGACGCGCATGTTGCTGCTGCAACTATCAAAATAATAGCTAATAGCGCGCGTCCTACATGCGCTAGAGCCGATTTTTGTTCAGAATTCTGATCTCACAACCGAAGGAACTTCCATGGCCGGAGCCAGCCTGTTAACGCTGCTTGACGACATCGCCACCATCCTCGACGACGTGGCGCTCATGACCAAGGTGGCTGCCAAAAAAAGCATCGCCATGGCCGACGATGTGGGCGTCATGAGCAAGATTGCGGCGCAAAAAACCGCCGGCGTGCTGGGCGACGATCTGGCGCTGAACGCGCAGCAGGTATCGGGCGTGCGCGCCGAACGCGAAATTCCGGTGGTCTGGGCGGTGGCCAAGGGGTCCATGCTCAACAAGGTCATCCTGGTGCCGCTGGCGCTGGCCATCAGCGCGTTTGCCCCCTGGGCGGTCACCCCGCTGTTGATGGTCGGCGGCGCGTACCTCTGTTTTGAAGGTACAGAAAAACTGGCACACCGTTTTCTGCATCCTCCCGAGGCCGACGCGGTCGAGCATGCAAGCCGTGTTCGGGCCAACGCCGACCCGCAGATCGACCTGGTGGCCTTTGAGAAGGAGAAGATCAAGGGCGCGGTGCGCACCGATTTCATTCTCTCGGCCGAGATCGTCACGATAGCCTTGGGCACCGTTGCGGCTGCCCCGTTCATTGATCGAGTGGCCGTGTTGTCGGTGATCGCGGTGGTCATGACCGTCGGCGTCTATGGCCTGGTGGCGGGCATCGTCAAACTCGACGACCTGGGTGTGTGGCTAAGCAATAAACGCAGCGCGGCCGCGCGCGGCCTGGGCCGCTGGATCGTGATCGCCGCGCCGTGGCTGATGAAGGCCTTGTCGGTGATTGGCACTGTGGCGATGTTTCTGGTGGGCGGCGGCATTCTGGTGCACGGCGTACACGCCCTGGCTGAGGCCATAGACGGGCTAGCTGCGCGCG
>JBBSRE010000285.1:0-4387 GCA_038243365.1 Burkholderiales bacterium
CGCCCACCGATTGGTTGGACAAGAAGCCGTACAGAATCATCAGCAGACTGGGCGGAATCAGCATGCCCAGCACCGAGGAGCCGGCCACCACGCCCACCGCGAACTTGGGGTCGTAGCCGTAGCGGCGCATCTCCGGCACCGCGACGCGGGTGAACACGGCAGCCGACGCAATCGACACGCCGGTGATGGCCGCAAACACCGCGTTCGACGCCACGGTGGCAATACCCAAACCGCCTCGCAAACGACGCAGCAGCTGGTTGGCCACCTCAAACGCGTCCTTGCCGATGTCGGCCATGGCGACCAGAAAACCGGTGAGCACAAACAGCGGCACCACGCCAAAGATGTGGCTGGCAATCGCGTCGCTGCTGGCCTGTGCCAACAGGCTGGCGGCAATGCCGGGGTCGCCCTTGATGAGCCACACGCCAATGAACGACACCACGGCCAGCACCACGGCCACGTGCATGCCAGCCCAGATCAGCGCCAGCATCAGCACCAGGGAGGCGCAGGCAATCAGGGTCGGGCTCATGCGGGCTCTCCCGTTGCGTGCAGGTGGCGCAGCCGCGCTGCGCGGCGCACATCGGCCAGCGCCAGCAGCAGGAAGGTGATGAGCGTGGCGGCGAGGCCTACCAGCATCACCACGCGCACCGGCCACACCGGCGCGGTGAAGTCGCCAATGGCGCCGACGTATTCACGCATCTGAATCGATTCCCACAGCGTGGGCCAGGCCGCCCACAGGATGGTGGCCATCAGCAATGCGCCGATCAGGTGAAAGAACGCATGGAGCAAGGCCGCCAGCACCGGCCGCGTGCGCTGCACGCCTTGCAGCAGCACGTCGGCCCGCGTGATGCGGCCGCTGTGCAGCGTGTCGGCCAACTGCAGGAACACGATACCGACGATGGACAGCGACACCAGCTCGGTCACGCCGCGCACAGGCGCGTTGAACAGGTTGCGGCCCAGCACGTCGGTGTTGATGAGCAGCATGAGCGCCACGATCCACAGCGTGCCCAGGGCGTTCAGCGCTTGCACCACGCGCTGAAAGCCAGCTGGCATCGGCTGGTTGTAGGCATCCTTGGGCTCGCTGGCCTGCCCATCGGCCTGCTTCTGCGCGGGCACGGCTGTGTCGGAGGTGTTCATGCGTTCAGCCGCCCTTGTTGTCCTTACTTGGAAGACCAGTCGCGCGGCAGCTCGGCACCGTTCTTCTTCAAGCCATCGACATAACCCTTGAGCACCTGGTTGGCGGGCAGGCCCTTGCCTTCCAGGTCAGCTGCCCAGGTCAGGGCGATGGGCGGCAAGGTGTCGGCCCAGCGCTTGCGCTCACCTGCAGGCAGCTCGCTGATCTTGGCGCCGCCTTCTTCCATCTTCTTGAGCAGGCCGGCCGCTGCGGCAGTTTGGGCAGCGGCAAAGCGTGCGCTGTACTCATCGCCAACTTCGCGGAAGATCTTTTGCACCTCTGGCGACAACTTGTCGAAACGCCCCTTGTTCATGGCGATGCCGCCGGCAAACTGAGAGCCGAAATTGACCTTGGTGATGTAAGGCGCGACTTCGTGCACCTTGGCACCCCAGGCCCCCGTGGCAAAGGTGATGACGCCGTTCGACACGCCCGACTTGATGTCTTCGTAGTACGTGTTGAGGTTGCCCGCCACGGCCACGGCGCCGGTATCGCGAATCCAGTTGGCCGAGGGGCCGGGCGCGGTGATCTTCTTGCCCTTGAGGTCGTCGACCGAGTTGACCGGGAAATTGGTCCACAGGTGGTAGCTGTCGAGCGCAGCGCCGCCCAGGTACACCAGGCCGTTCTTGGTCCAGGCGCCGCCCATGGCGGGCACATCGTGCTGCAGCTGGTCGACCACCTTGGTCACGGTGGCGATGTTGTCGGTGCCGAACGGGGCAAAGTAGCTCACGTTCTGCAGCGGGAAGCGGGGTGCTTCAAAGATGGTGCCGACAAAGCCGATATCGGCCACGCCATCGGAAATGCCCTTGGACTCACTGCCGATCTTGATCAGCGTGCCGCCCCAGGCGCGTGTCCAGTCGATCTTGGTTTTGCCGCCGGCAGCGGCCAGCCGCTTGTCGACTTCAGGAATGAAGAATTCGTCGATCAGCTTGACCCACAAAAACACCGGCGGGTGGCCGCCCGCGGCGGTGAGCCTGATGGTTTGCTGGGCTTGGGCTGTGCCCATCGCAGCGAGCGTGGAGAAAGCCAGGGCGCTGGCGATGGCCAGGCGGGTCAGGTGGCGGCGTTGCATGGTGGGGTCTCCTTTGTGTGGCGGGATGGTGTCAACGAAAGCGGCGGCCGGACGGCATTAGCAAAGCAGAAATGCCGGCGGTCAGAAAATCGGCCAGCAGCGGCGCGGCGCCGCCGGCGTGCGGCGTGGTCTCGCCCAATGACAGGCGCTCAATGCGGTGGTCGATCAAATGGTGCAGCAGTGCGCCCATGGCGAACTGGTAGGCCCAGGCGGCCTGGGCGCGCGTACTGCCTGGGCAGGCCGCTTGCAGCGCTGCGATGAAGGCATGCGCCATGGGGTCAAAGAAATCGACCAGCACCTGCTCGGTGGCGGGCGTTCGGTACAGCAGTTCGCGCGCCACCAGGAGCGCGTAGTACTCGCCCTCGCTGCTGGCGCGCAGCTGCAGCACCGGGGTCACGAAGGCCTGCACGATGCGGTGCAAATAATCCGCATCGCGCGCACTGGCTTCGGCTTCGGCCAGCAAGGCCAAGCGCTCGGCAATGGTGCCTCGCCAGTGCGCAAAGATGGCGTGAAACAGCTCGTGCTTCTGGCCAAAGTAGTAGCCCACCAGCGCCAGAGGCACTTCGGCCTCCTGCGCGATCTGGCGAATCGACACCGCGTGGTAGCCGTGCTCGGCAAACAGCTTTTCCGCAGCCAGCAGGATGGCGGCACGGCGATCGGGGCGGCCGGTGCGTCCGGCACGCTCAATACGCTCGGTAGCGGAAGCGCTGGGCCTGCGGCCCTTGCGAGCCTCCTCGCGGGGGATTGCTCCAAGCGCTGCGCTCCCCGGCCGCACGCCCCGGTCTTCTGTCGAGCCCGCTGCCGCGTCGGCGCGGCTGCTGGTGGCGCGGCGCGGCGCAATGCGGGGGGTGGCAGCTGGGCGGGTCGATGCAGGTGTTGGCATGCATCTATTGAACGTGCGTACAAACCACTTGTACAACCGTACAAACCCTAGGCCGCAAGATCGGTCTTTGGCGCTACCCTCAAGCGGCCATGATTGCTCCTCATATTCCCCAGATCCGTCTCTACCAAGATTGGCTGCGCGCCGAGCGCGGCCTGCATTTCGATGACTACGACGCGCTGTGGCGGTGGTCCACCACCGAACTCGACGTGTTCTGGCAAAGCATCTGGGAGTTCTTCGACATCCAGTCGCCGACGCCGCATCTGGGCGTGCTCACCAAGAACACCATGCCCGGCGCCGAGTGGTTTCCCGGTGCACAGGTGAACTACGCGCGGCAGGTCCTGCGGCATGTGGAGGGCGCGCACGCAGCAGGTATGCCGGCCATCGTCGCTGGCAACGAGCGCGGATCGATCCGTGAAGTCTCCTGGCCTGAACTGCAGCAGCAGGTCGCAGCCTTTGCGCTGCACCTGCGCGCGGCGGGCGTCCAGCCTGGCGACCGCGTGGCCGCCTACCTGCCCAACATCCCTGAAGCGGCCATCGCCATGTTGGCCACGGTGGCCATTGGCGGCGTGTGGAGCATCTGCGCGCCGGACATGGGCACGCAGGCGGTGCTGGACCGTTTCCGCCAGATTGCGCCCAAGGTGTTGATCGGCGTGGATGGCGTGGTGCACGGCGGGCGCGAACACGACCGCCGGCCAGTGCTGGCCGAGCTGCGCGCCGGCCTGCCCAGCGTGCAGCACTGCGTGGTGGTGGCGAACCTCAATGCTTCTGTTTCCATAGCTGGTTGCGCAAGCTGGGCAAGCGCTACAAGCCAAAAGGATGCAGAAACCGCCGCTTTTGAGCCGTTGTGGGTTCCGTTCGATCACCCGATCTGGATCGTCTATTCCAGCGGCACCACCGGCCTGCCCAAGCCCATCGTGCACGGCCACGGTGGCATGCTGCTGGTGCTGATGGAGCTGGGCGCGCTGCACAACGATATCGGCAGCAGCTACGCCCCCAACAGCTGGGGCGAGCGCTTCCATTGGTACAGCTCCACCGGCTGGGTCATGTGGAACGCCCAGATGGCCGGGCTGCTGGTCGGCGCCACCTGCGTCATTTACGACGGCAATCCCGGCGGCAGCAAAGAGCGGCCAGACTGGACCACGCTGTGGCGCTTTGCCGCGGACACCGGCATCACTTTCTTGGGCGCGGGCGCTGCGTTCTATGCCAACTGCATGAAGGCCGGCATTGAACCGGCTGATTGCGGCGACCTGACGCACATCCGCGC
>JBBSRE010000286.1:0-4361 GCA_038243365.1 Burkholderiales bacterium
GCAGTGGACAGTGCACCAATGGATAAAAAAGGCCGTGCTGCTCTCGTTCCGCCTCAAGGACAACGAATACATGCAGGCTGGCGAGCTGGCCTTCTTCGACAAGGTTCAGACCAAGTTCTCGAAGCTCTCGCCCGCTGAAATGGCCGCCACGGGCGTGCGCGTGGTGCCACCGGCAGTCGCCCGACATGGCAGCTTTGTGGCCAAGGGCGCGGTTCTCATGCCTTCTTACGTGAATATCGGTGCTTATGTGGGTGAAGGCACGATGGTCGACACATGGGCCTGCGTCGGCTCGTGCGCGCAAGTGGGCAAGAACGTGCACCTGTCAGGCGGCGTGGGTTTGGGTGGTGTGCTCGAGCCGCTTCAGGCCAACCCGACCATCATTGAAGACAACTGCTTCATCGGCGCGCGTTCGGAGGTGGTCGAGGGTGTGATCGTCGAGGAAAATTCGGTGATCAGCATGGGTGTCTATATCAGCCAAAGCACGCCGATCTACGACCGCGCGACGGGTGAAATCACCTACGGTCGCATTAAATCTGGCTCCGTGGTGGTGAGCGGCAACTTGCCCAAGGACGGTGGCCGCTACAGCTTGTACGCTGCCATTGTGGTCAAGCGGGTGGACGCTCAAACGCGCGCCAAAACCAGCATCAATGAGTTGCTGCGGGACTAATGGTAAATCCCCCTGAGGCGCCTTGCGCCTTCCCCCTTCTCTCGCCGCGCTTTGCGCAGCGGGAAGGGGGACGCCGTCAGCGCGGCGGGGCGGCCCTTGCGCAACGGCTGCTGGCCTGCGCCGCGCCGGTTTCTTGCGTGCTATCGCAACGGCGCCGTGTCGGTCGAATCTATACAACAAGGGGATACGCATGAGTACGATGGAACGCATCCTGCGCCTGATGGCCGAGAAAAGAGCCTCAGACGTCTATCTGTCTGCCAATGCGCCCGCGCTGATCAAGATCAATGGCGAATGCGTTCCGATCAACAACCAGATCTTGCCGCCGGAGGCGCCGCGCAACCTGCTGTCCGAAATCGTTCCGCCCGACCGCATCGAGGAGCTGGAAGAGACCGGTGAACTGAATATGGGAGTGCCGCTCAGCGGTGTGGGCCGTTTTCGTGTCAGCGCGATGCGCCAGCGTGGCAGCTACGCAGTGGTCATCCGCTTCATCAGCCAGCAGATTCCTGAGCTTGGCACGCTCAACTTGCCCGCAATACTTGCCGATCTCATTCTTGAAAAGCGCGGGCTGATTCTGATCGTGGGCGCTACCGGCTCCGGCAAAAGTACGACCTTGGCTGCCATGATTGATCGCCGCAACGACTTGCAGACCGGCCACATCCTGACGATTGAGGACCCGGTTGAATACCAGTTCCGCAACAAGAAATCCATCGTCAACCAGCGTGAGGTGGGTTCAGACACGCAGTCGCTTCAGGTCGCATTGAAAAACGCGCTGCGCCAAGCACCCGATGTGATTTTGATCGGGGAAATCCGGGACCGCGAGACGATGTCTTCGGCCATCGCGTACGCCCAGTCCGGCCATCTGTGCCTGGCCACCCTGCACGCCAACAACAGCTACCAGGCACTGAACCGCATTTTGAGTTTCTATCCCGTCGAGGTGCGCGCCACCATGCTGGGGGATCTCGCTTCTGCGCTCAAATCCATCATCTCGCAGCGTCTGGTGCGCACCGCCAGCGGCGAGCGGGTGCCGGCCGCCGAAGTCATGCTCAACACCAAGCTGGTCGCGGAACTGATCGAACAAGGCAACTTCTCGGGCGTCAAGGAAGCCATGGAAAAGTCCATGGCAGAAGGCTCACAAACATTTGAAGAGGACCTGGCCCGTCTCATCATGGAGAACCGGATCGACCGCAAAGAAGGCCTGGCTTACGCGGACTCGCCAACCAACCTGATGTGGCGTCTGCAAAACGACTTCTCGGTCGCTGCCAAGGCCGCGCAGAGCAACAAGTTGAATGTGGATGTCCAGGCCCAGGACGAGATGCCGTCTTTCACTGAGATCGTGCTGGATGTGAAGGGAAGCGAGTGAGCCAGAGCCAAACGTCGCCTTCCGCCACGTTGCTACTCGCAGAGCAACTGATTTCGCGCCCCTCTGTCACGCCGGAAGACGCTGGCTGTCTGGCGTTGCTGCGCGAGCGGTTGGCACCGCTTGGCTTTGTCCATGAAGCCATGGACAGCGGACCTGAAAGTTTCCGAGTTCAGAATTTATGGTCAAAACGCGCTCCAGCGCTTACCAGTCCAGCGCAAGCAGCTATTAAAACGATAGTCTTTGCCGGCCACACTGACGTGGTTCCTACGGGGCCGCTGGCCCAGTGGGCGAGCGATCCGTTCACGCCTACACACAGGAACGGCCGCTTGTACGGCCGCGGTGCGAGCGACATGAAAACGTCGATCGCTGCGTTTGTCGTTGCCACAGAAGAGTTTTTGATGGCGAATCCTGACCCGCGCATCGCCATCGCTTTCTTGTTGACCAGCGATGAAGAAGGGCCCTCTACCGATGGCACCAAGGTGGTGGTCGAGCAGTTGCGCGCACGCGGCGAGATCATCGATTGGTGCATTGTGGGCGAACCCACTTCGGTCGAGCGCACAGGCGACATGATCAAGAACGGCCGGCGCGGCACCATGAGCGGCAAGCTTACTGTGCGCGGCATTCAAGGGCACATCGCCTATCCACACCTCGCACGTAACCCGATTCACCAGGCCATGCCTGCGCTGACCGAGCTCACGGCCACTGTATGGGATGAGGGAAACGCGTTTTTCCCGCCCACCAGCTTCCAGATCAGCAATGTGCACGGCGGCACGGGCGCCAGCAACATCATCCCGGGCGAAGTCGTGTTCGATTTCAACTTTCGCTTCTGCACCGAATCGACGGCAGAGAACCTGAAGAGCCGTGTGCACGCGGTGCTGGATCGCCACGCGCTGGAATACGATCTGCAGTGGACCCTGAACGGCCAGCCGTTCCTCACCACACCGGGCGATCTCGTTACGGCCGTGCAGCGCGCTATTGCAGATGAGGCTGGAATCACGACGGAACTCTCAACCACCGGTGGTACCAGCGACGGCCGCTTTATCGCCAGCTTGTGCCCGCAGGTGATCGAACTGGGTCCCCCCAACGCCAGCATCCACAAGATCGACGAGAACATCGCACTGGTGGACATCGAACCACTCAAGAACATGTATCGCCGCACGCTTGAGCATCTCGACGCGTTGGCGGCATCTGCAAGGCCATGAACAGTGCTGCGCTGCCGCCGCTGAGCGGTGCCACGCTGGGCGCACTGGTTAACTCTGGCACCCGCTTGCTGGAGCAAGCCGGCGTTTCTTTTGGCCACGGCACCACGAACGCGCGTGACGAGGCGGCTTGGCTCGTGCTCTGGAGTCTGAAGCTCCCGCTTGACGCAGTCCTTGATGATTCTGCAGATTCCGAAGCTAATACCCCTGTAACGCTCGACCAGCTTGCGCGAGTAGCTACGCTTTTTGAAGCACGGATTCAATCGCGAAAACCTGCGGCCTACTTGACTCGTGAGGCTTGGCTACAGGGAGTGGCCTTTTATGTGGACGAGCGCTCCATCGTGCCGCGCAGCTTGCTGGCGGAGTTGATCGTCGATGGAAGCATGGACGCGTTCCTCAGCGACACCACCCATGATGTGCTTGACCTGTGCACCGGAAACGGAAGCTTGGCTGTGCTAACGGCCATGGCCTGGCCCGAGGTGCAGGTGACTGCAGCCGACATTTCAAAGGAAGCCCTGGAAGTTGCGCGCATTAACGTCGACCGCCATGGGCTTCAAGACCGCGTGACGCTGGTGGAATCCGATGCGCTGTCAGCGGTGCCCGGGCCTTGGGACCTCATTGTCTGCAACCCTCCGTACGTCAACCAGACCAGCATGCAGTCGCTTCCGCAGGAGTACCAGGCAGAACCCGCACTGGCACTAGCGGGTGGCAGCGACGGCATGGATTTCATTCGCCGCTTGCTGGCAGACGCGGCAGACGCGCTGCGAGATGACGGTGTCTTGCTGCTGGAAATCGGCAACGAGCGCGCTCATTTTGAAGCCGCCTTCCCTGCGTTGCCGGTGTTCTGGTTGGAAACCAGCGCTGGCGACGACCAAGTGCTACTCATCACGCAGGCCGCACTGCGCGGCGGCGCGGGGACGCGTTAGCGGCACCTGCACGTTGACATCGACTGCGCCGTAGGCGGTTTTGTGCGTTTTGCGCGCTGCTCGCCCTGCTCCCCTCTCTTCCAGCGTACCTGTCTCGATTCAGCCCCCTTGGCTGGCCCAGGATAATCGCGTCAAAGCTTTCAGTTCATGATCACACTCAAAAACGTCATTCTTCGCCGCGGCGCCAAAGTGCTGCTCGACGGCGTCAA
>JBBSRE010000287.1:0-4327 GCA_038243365.1 Burkholderiales bacterium
AGTTACTTCACCGCCTGCAATCGCAACAAGCGCTCAGTCACCATCGACATGGCGACAGAAGGCGGCCAGCAACTGATCCGCCAGATGGCACTTAAAGCGGACGTGCTGGTGGAGAACTTCAAAGTCGGCGGCCTGGCGCGCCACGGGCTGGACTACGCGGCCCTGACCGCGCTGAATCCGCGCCTCATTTACTGTTCGGTTACCGGCTTCGGACAGACCGGCCCCTACGCCGAGCGCGCTGGTTACGACCTGATGATTCAGGCAATGACCGGGATGATGAGCATTACCGGCCGGCCTGACGATGCTCCTGGCGGCGGGCCGCTGCGGGTCGGCGTGGCACTGACCGACCTGTTTACCGGCGTTTACGCCTCCAGCGCCATCCTCGCCGCCCTGCATGCACGCAGCAGTACAGGAGAAGGCCAGCATATTGACATGGCCTTGCTGGACGTAGGCATGGCGATTCTGGCCAATCAGGCTTCGGGCTTTCTGGCAACTGGGACTGCGCCCATGCGCCAGGGCAACAGCCACCCGAGCTTGGTGCCTTATCAGGATTTCGACACGCTGGACGGATCCATGCTGCTCGCAATTGGCAACGACGGGCAGTTTGCCCGCTTCGCCGATGCCGCAGGCCAGCCGCAATGGGCGCAGGACCCTCGCTATGCCACCAACACCTTGCGCGTGAAGAACAGAGCCACGCTGATTCCCGCCATGCTGGATATCACGCGCACCCGCAGCACATCAGACTGGATCGCACTGCTGGAGAAGCGCGCCGTGCCTTGCGGTCCGATCAACACCATTGCGCAGGCCTTTGACGATCCACAGGTGCAGGCGCGCGGCCTGCGCATTTGCCAAGAGCGCACTGCGGGCGATGGCGTCCATGGGATCGCCGGGGTCGCCAGCCCGTTGCGGCTCTCCGCCCATCCGCCGGTACTGACTAATGCGCCCCCAGCCTTGGGCGAGCACACAGAGGAGGTGCTGCAAAGCCTGGGTCTCGACGCGACGCGCATCGCTCAACTACGAGCGCAAGGCGTCATCTGAGGCCGAACTGAGTAATATCCTTATTGGAGTGGCGGTGGGTCCACCACAGGCGACTCTTGCGGCCCGGGTGGCGGTTCAGTCACGGGCGGCTCCGGGACCCAGCCAGGGTTGGGTGGTCTATCAATGGGAGGCGTTCCAATCGGTGGCAGGGGCGTTGGCATCGGAGCGGGTGCTGGCATGGTTCATTCCTTTAAGACGAGGCGGCGCGGCTTTGCTCTACCGCACAGGCTTACAAATTAACAGTGCCGAGGCGACATCGTTGACAGACAAGGCCGCTTTGGCGCGCTTGGAACACCCGAATGGGTTGGCGCGTTCAGGGTCTACTTTGGCCGTCGACAGCAAGCAGGAGGCGGCGGCATAGGGATTTCTCAAGCGAATGGCAAATGAAATACCAGCGGCTTGGCATCACCCCCGATCAACGCCGCCGCTTCTCATGCAACCGGACTTAGGCGCGACTTCAGCAGCGCTTCACACAAGTGCATGGGAAAGTCGTTCGGCTGAGTTCCTGGATGTGCGCAGAACAGGTCGTGTCGATCCGCTGGGCTACGCTGCGATGCCTGACCGAGCGATCCCGGCCCAACGGGACACAACGGGACCCATCTGTGCCCTTCGCTCGGTGCCGCTCGCGGTCAACGTGCTGACGCTGTGAACTATCGTCGGAGGGACTACATGAAAGTGAGCCTTTCGCCTTATCAGAAGCGACTAGCCGACTGACGGCTTACCCAAGTTCTTTGGCGCCACGCTCTGGTTTTGACAAGAGGAGCGCACCATGCCGCATGCATTCAAAGTCGGTGACCACGTCACCTGGAATTCCGAAGCTGGCCACGTCAGCGGCCACATCACAAAGGTGCACGTCGAAGACTTCGACTACAAAGGCCACACGCACCGCGCCAACTCAGAAGAGCCCCAGTACGAGATCAAGAGCGACAAGACCGACCACATCGCGGCGCACAAAGGCACGGCGCTTGAGATGGTGGCGAACTAACCTCTTGGTTCGACGCGGGTCATCAGCGGGCTTATCGTGGCCGCTCGAATCCGCCTCGCGCCCACTCTGCCGCGCTGTCCACGGTAAGGCGAAAGCCAGGCGGCACCGGCACGCGGGCCAGCACATCGCCGAACGCGTTCTGTGCGCTGAGCGTAGCGCTGGCGCCTTCCTCGTCGGGAACGATGGCAAGTTCGACTCGCAGGCGCGATCCCTCCCAGTCGATGGTCACCGACCGGTGGAGCTGCGCTTGCAGCTGCTGCTCGTGCCTGCGCAGCACCTCATGGGCGGTTTTGACCAGCGTATGGAATGCGCCGACGTCCAGCGGTTTCGGATTTTTCTTGTCGCGCCCCATCGTCCAGGGCCCCACAAGAGCCGGCTCATCGTGCCCGCGCAGCGTCATCGATACGGCCCAGCCGTCGTCGTCTTCATTCTTGATGACGCGTGCAGTCCACTCACCGTCGCTCCACAAACGGGGTTCCTGCACAGTGTCGGTCGATTCACTTTCAGTCATGGGGGGGCCAAGCGCGCTTGCAAAATCCGCGAGCATACGGTGAAGACGACGGCTCCGGCTTGAGCGCAACGTGCCAGAAAGTGCCACATGACTTCGGCGCTCACTGGCAGACTATGGAAGTGAGACCGAGACTTGGCGTACCTCTTGAGGCTTATCCTCGGTATGGTTAGGCTCGTTTTGTGACAGGATGTCAGGCAACTTTAAAATTTGACCACCGGCACCGCAGTGCAAACCAGAACTTCACCATGAAAACAGCCCAGCAAGACATTGACGAGCGCACCAACCTCACGGGCACCAACAAGTTCGAGCTACTGCTGTTTCGGCTTGGCGTTGACAGCGCGTTGGGCCAATCGGAGCTGTTCGGGATCAATGTCTTCAAAATTCGCGAGATCGTAGCCATGCCTGCGCTCACGCCCATCGCGGGAGCAGTGCCGCATTCACTCGGAGTGGTCAACCTGCGGGGTCAGGTGATCCCCGTGTTCAATCTTCCTGCCATCGTGGGGTGTACCCCGCAAACAGGTCTCAACATCATGCTGGTAACCGAATACGCTCGGACCACCCAGGCATTTGCGGTCGAGTCGGTGGAAGACATCGCCCGCCTCGACTGGAGTCAGGTGATGTCCGCTGAGTCGAGCGGCACCCCGGGCAAACTGGTCACCAGCATCGCCAGGCTGGACGGCAATGCCGACAACACACGTCTGGCGCAGGTTCTTGACGTGGAGGCCATTCTTCAGATGGTCACTCCCTCAGACAGCCACACGGTCACCGCTGAAAAAGTGGGGGCGAAGTTGGTGCTCAAGCCGGGGTCCATCATCCTTGCCGCCGATGATTCGTTTGTCGCCCGCTCCCTCATCGAGCAGGAGCTGCGCGCGCTCGGTGCAGCCTTCGAAATGACCAAGTCTGGCAAGGAAGCGTGGACGCGTCTCCATGCCATTGCCGACGCGGCCGAGGCCGAGGGCCTGCTCGTTCAGGACAAAGTAGCGCTGGTACTCACCGATCTGGAAATGCCCGAAATGGATGGGTTCACGCTCACCCGCAATATCAAACAGAGCCCGCGATTTGGCAGCATCCCGGTGGTGATTCATTCTTCGCTCTCAGGGTCGGCCAACGAAGATCACGTCCGCACTGTGGGCGCCGACGGCTATGTCGCGAAATTTGTGGCGGAAGACCTTGCCGCCACCTTGCGCTCGGCGCTCAAAGACTGACAACAGCGCCCATGCATGGCGCACACCTCGCGCTGCGGGCGGGCGATGAGCAGCAGTGCGCAGACGATACACCTCGCTACATTGACAAAGCCGAGGCAAAGTTGGCGCCGTGTCGGCATTGACTGTCAACGCGACAGGTACAGCGGACGTATAACACCCTTGACCAGCTAGCTTGCCGAAGGCGACCGACGAGGTGCTGAAGCAGGCCATGCCGAAAACGGCCAACTTCTGTACACAGCCATTTGGGAGAATCTCCATGACGACCCGTTCTTTGTCCCGCCTCGCGGCCACAGCCATCGTCTTGGCAGCAGCCAGCGGATGCGCCACGGTGCCCGGCGATCCTTATTACGACGGCGGCTACGCTAGTGGGCCGGTGTACGAAAGCGGCCCCGTCTACGGGGGCGCTTATCCCACCTACCCTGCGTATCCGGCAGTAGGCGGAGTCATCGGCTACAACAACCGTGACCGCTGGGAGGACATGCGCGATGAGCGCGAGCGCCGTGCCTGGCGTGAGCGCCAGGGTGAACGTGACCGCGATCGGGCGCGGTGGGAGCGCGACCACCGCGAGCGTGAGCGCGAGCAAGACCG
>JBBSRE010000288.1:0-4324 GCA_038243365.1 Burkholderiales bacterium
AGGTGTTCATCAAGCACACCAAGGCACCAGACGAAACGCAAGACAAAGAGAAAAGCGAAGAAAAAGCTGCCTGATCTTCCGACGGGGCGCAGCGGCGCGCAGCTCCGCACTCGTCTGCGCCCGATGAGATGCGCATTGGCCTCAGGAAGAGGGTCAAAGTCGTAAGTTCGCGGTCGCGGTCGCTGAGCGTCAGACCTATCAGGCCTATCAGGCCTATCAGGCGATCAAGTCTGTTTGAGTCTGCGGCGCTTGGTATAGGCGTATTGCGCAGCTTCACCCTGCCAGCGCCTTTGAGAAAATCAGCGCATCCGAGGCGGCCTTTGCTGGCGCGGCCTGACCCCGGGAGTGATCTCCAGAGCCACTTTCTGTTCACCGCGCTCAAGCCGCACCGTGACTGCATTGCCGGGTTTGAGCGCGGCCACGGCACTCAAAAGACCGGCCACGCTGATGACGGGCTTGCCGTCCACCTCGGTGATGACGTCGCCGGGTCGCAGGCCGGCTGCGGAAGCGGGCGCATTTTGCAATACGCCCGTGATCAGCACGCCAGTGCTCGCACTGACACCGAAGGTTTCCGCCATTTCCGGCGACAACTCGTTGGGCTCCACGCCAATCCAGCCGCGGGTGACCTCGCCGGTGCTGGTGATGCTGGCCAACACCATCTTGGCCGTGGACACCGGGATGGCAAAACCAATGCCTAAGCTACCCCCCGAGCGCGAATAAATGGCGGTGTTGATGCCCAGCAAATTGCCGTTCACATCCACCAAAGCGCCGCCCGAGTTTCCCGGGTTGATAGCAGCATCCGTCTGAATGAAGTTCTCAAAGGTATTGATGCCGAGCTGGCTACGGCCCAACGCGCTGACGATACCGCTGGTCACCGTCTGCCCCACGCCGAAGGGGTTGCCTATGGCTAGCACCCGGTCACCCACGGAGAGCGCATCAGAATCGCCTAGGACAATGACGGGGAGCTTGTCCAGATCGATCTTCAGAATAGCGAGGTCGGTTTCGGGGTCAGTTCCCACCACTACCGCGCGGGTTTTGCGGCTGTCGCTTAGCGTGACATCAATCTCATCTGCGCCATCCACTACGTGGTTGTTGGTCAGGATATAGCCCTCGTGGCTCACGATGACACCGCTGCCGAGCCCAGCTTGTGCGCGGCTGCTCTGATCGCCGAAAAAGAACTGGAACCAGGGGTCGTCGCTGCGCGGGTCCCGCACCCGCGTCTTGCTGGTGTTAATGCTCACCACTGCTGGCGCCGCTTTGCGCGCTGCCCCGCTGAGGCTGCCCGGCATGGGTTCAGTAACGGGCACACGAGGTGCTTCGATCAGCGACACCATGCCGCTACCTGGCATCGACACCCCTCGCAGCCATCCCGGCTGCAATGTGGCAACCACGAACCAGGCAGCCACCAGCACGGTGACGGTTTGCGAAAAAAGCAGCCAGAGGCGTTTCATGAAGAAAAGAGCAGCGTCAGAAGTGGAGGAGGTCGCTCGGGGGGGCGGGCCGGAGCGGTATTGTCGCGCAGTGCAGGACACAATGGCGCCATGAGCATTTCCCGCCAAACCCTGTTGCAGGCCTTCGATGCCGCGTTGGAGCCAGAGCGCTTTCAGGACTACGGGCCCAATGGGCTGCAAGTCGAAGGCAAAGAGCCGATTGAGCGTCTGGTCTCCGGCGTGACGGCCAGCTTGGCGCTCATCGACGCGGCCATTGCTGCACGCGCAGACGCCATCTTTGTGCACCACGGCCTGTTCTGGCGCGGGCAAGATGGCCGCGTGACGGGCTGGATGAAGCAGCGGCTTAAGCGACTTTTAGAGCACGATATCAGCCTCTTTGCCTACCACCTGCCGCTCGACGCGCATCCTCAGTGGGGCAATAACGCGCAGCTCGGTGCCGCGCTGGGTTGGAGCGTGAGCGGCCATTTCGGAGACCAGTCGCTGGGTTGTCTGGCAGATGTCTCATACCCCGACACTGCCGCACTGGTGGCGCATGTAGAGCGTGTGCTGGGGCGTAGCGCAGTGGGCGTCGAGGGCCATGCCGGGGCCGTCACCCGCGTGGGCTGGTGCACCGGGGGTGCGCAAAACTATATGGAGGCAGCTGCGCGAGCCGGCGCGCAGGTGTACCTGACCGGTGAGATTTCCGAGCCGCAGGCGCATCTCTCGCGTGAGCTCGCCGTCAGCTTTGTGGCGGCTGGCCATCACGCCACTGAGCGTTACGGGGCACCCGCACTGGCATCTCATATCGCGCAGCAACTTGGACTGGAACACCAGTTCATCGAGATCGACAACCCAGGCTGATGAGTTTCAAGATTTTTGCTATTTAATTAATAGCTGCTTGCGCTTTACCATCAAGCGCTAGAGCCCTATTTGACTCAAAATGAATCAATCTGCTGCAGAGATGCGACCGCTGGCCATTACCCAAGGCGATCCCGCTGGCATCGGCCCCGAGATCATCGCCAAGGCGTTTCGGGATGCGCCCGACCTGATGCGTGGGGCGTTTGTCGTGGGTGATGTGTCCACAATGCGGAGAGCCGCAGCTTGCATTCAACGCAGCGGACTGCCGGCGTTGCCAGTGGCTGTGCTCGAAAACTCGGCGCAAGCCCAGGATGTGCCCGCGCTGTGCCTGCCTGTGTTGCCTTTGGCCGGTCTAGCGTCGTGTGTTACCTTTGGTGCTGTCAGTGCGCAGGCGGGGCAGACTGCGGCGACATGCGTGCGTTGGGCCGCGCGCGCCGCGCTAGCAGGTGAGGTTTGCGCCCTGGTGACGGCGCCACTTCATAAAGAGGCATTGCACGCAGCGGGAGAGACATTTCCCGGACACACCGAACTGCTCCAGTTCGAGGCGGCAGCCTATGCAGGCGTGCCGGTCGAACAAATGCCGGTGCGCATGATGCTGGCAAGCGACGAGCTGTGCACCGTGCTGGTGAGCATTCACATGGCGCTGCGCGCGGCCATCGATGCCGTCACGCAGGAGAACGTGCTGCAAACCCTTCGTATTGCGCACGAGGCACTCATGCGAAGCCTCGGTCGGGCGCCGCGTATTGCGGTCGCCGGTCTGAACCCGCATGCGGGCGAGGGAGGGCTGTTTGGGCGAGAGGAAATCGATGTCATCGCACCGACCATTGCGCGGGCACGCGCAGAAGGGATAGACGCTTCTGGCCCGTGGGCGCCAGACACGGTTTTTATGCGCGCACGCAGCACGCCGGGGCGGCCGGGAGACTTCGATGCGGTGGTGGCGATGTACCACGATCAAGGCCTGATACCGGTGAAATATTTGGGGGTGGACAAAGGCGTCAACGTGACGCTGGGGTTGCCCCTGGTGCGCACCAGCCCTGACCACGGAACAGCGTTCGACATCGCGGGAACCGGCCAAGCCGATGCCGCCAGCCTTATCGAAGCGGTACGCTGGGCGCGGCGGTTGGCGGTGTCCTGATCGGCGAGAGGCTGGCATCGGCTTGCTGCTTGAGTGCATCGCGAATCTCCCGCAGTAACACGATGTCCTCAGGCGCCACGGCAGGTGGGGGAGGAGGCGTCTCGCGCTTGAGCCGGTTGATCTCCTTGACCATGACGAAGATGATCGCCGCGAGGATCACGAAGTTGAGCAAGATGGTCACAAAGTGCCCGTACGCAAACACCGGCACTCCGGCCTTGGTAAGAGCGTCGAGCGAGCGCGGCACGCCCTCCGGAACCTTGGACAAGATGATGAAATAGTTGGAGAAATCGAGTTTGCCGAACACCGTGCCTGCCAGCGGCATGATGATGTCCTTGACCAAGGAGTCGACGATTTTGCTGAAAGCGCCGCCGATGATTACGCCTACAGCCAGGTCGATCACGTTCCCTTTGACTGCAAATTCCCGAAATTCTTTCAGCATCCTCACGTCCGGGCCCTGTTTTGGCGTTTAACAAGAGCGGCAGTATGTCGCAAATCAGTGCGCCGGGTATCCACAATCCCTGCGCCGTGCCGCGCGTTGGACTGACGGCGCTGCGGCCGCTCTCGCTACCTGCCCCCTCGCTTTCACGAAGGTCCTGCGATTGCAGAACACCTCTCGTCATAGCCCTCCCACCCAAGCGCCTGCGCTGCCGCCACCCAGCGTCTTGGCACAAGCTTTCAGCCTTCGAATGAACGCGTTGTCGCAAGTCGCGGACGTGCGACGGCCCAGAGCCCGCCACGACCGTGGGCAAATGTGCAGTCCGCTACAATTTCGGGCTGTCTACCTTCCCCCCAGCGATGTTCATCGAGGACCCCCATGAGTGACACTCCAATCGACTCCAGCAAGCGGACGTGGCTGATCGCGACCGGCTGTGCTGGCGCGGTGGGCGGCGTGGCAACCGCC
>JBBSRE010000289.1:0-4314 GCA_038243365.1 Burkholderiales bacterium
GCGTCAAGCTGCTGCCCAACGGCCCGCCGGTGCCGTACCCGGTGCAGTTTCGTGTCATCGGACCGGACCCTGCAGAGCTGCGCTTGCGTGCGGACGAAGTCAAGGCGGCCCTACGCGACTCGCCACAGATGCGCGGGGTGAATGACAACTGGAACGAGTCGGTCAAGGTGCTGCGCCTGGACGTGGACCAATCGAAGGCCCGCGCTCTGGGGGTTACCAGCCAGTCGATCGCACAGGCCTCGCGGGTGATGCAGTCGGGCGCTACGGTCGGTCAGTACCGCGAGGGCGACAAATTGATCGATATCGTGCTTCGCCAGCCGCCGGACGAGCGCAAGTCGATTACCGACCTGGGCAATGCCTACCTGCCAACAGCTTCAGGGCAGTCGATTCCGCTGACGCAGATTGCCAAGCCCCGCTTCGATTGGGAGCCTGGCGTGATGTGGCGTGAAAATCGCAATTACGCCATCACGGTGCAGGGCGATGTGGTTGAAGGGCTGCAAGGAGCCACGGTAACGAATGCGCTGTTGCCGGAACTGCGCACGCTCGAATCTCGTTGGCATGCCGATGGCCACAACGCCTACCGGATCGAAGTGGCCGGCGCGGTGGAAGAAAGCGCAAAAGGGTCGGACTCGATTGCAGCGGGCATCCCGATCATGCTGTTTCTGACCTTCACGCTGCTGATGCTGCAACTGCAGAGCTTCAGCCGCGCCATGCTCGTGTTTCTCACTGGGCCACTCGGAATCGCTGGCGTTGCAGGCGCCCTGCTGTTGTTGGGTCGTCCGTTTGGCTTCGTCGCCTTGCTGGGAGTGATCGCACTGATGGGCATGATTCAGCGCAATTCGGTGATTTTGATCGACCAGATCGAGCAGGATCGGGCGCGTGGCATACCCGCGTGGGATGCCATCATTGAGTCCGCTGTGCGGCGCCTGCGCCCCATTGTGCTGACTGCGGCTGCCGCCGTGCTGGCCATGATTCCGCTCTCGCGCAGTGTGTTCTGGGGGCCGATGGCCGTTGCCATCATGGGTGGCCTCATCGTGGCGACAGTGCTCACTCTGCTGGCGCTCCCCGCGATGTACGCCGCGTGGTTCAGGGTCCGGCGGCCGGACGACGAGGAACGTCGCAGCGAGGCGGACGGACCGCGGATTCCATTGCCGCCAGGCGCAGTTCAAGCTTAAGTAAGCGCAGGGTAAAATTGCGGGTTGACCAGTTTCAGGCAGGTGCCATGCGCACACGGGACCTGTCGGTTTGAGATGCGCGGGTGGCGAAATTGGTAGACGCACCAGGTTTAGGTCCTGACGCCTTCACGGGCGTGCCGGTTCGAGTCCGGCCCCGCGCACCACCTTTGAGAAACATGCGCAAGACGCAACAAGCGCGCCGGCCAGTGGCTGGCGCTTGAACGATATTCCTACAGGAGCAGCCATGGCAGTCAACGTTGAAACCCTCGACAAGCTCGAACGCAAGATCACCCTCAACCTGCCGCTGGCGTCGATCCAGGGAGAAGTCGAGCTGCGCCTCAAGCGCATGGCGCGCACCGTCAAGATGGACGGTTTCCGCCCCGGCAAGGTGCCGATGAACGTGGTTTCGCAGCGCTATGGTTACTCGGTGCAGTACGAAGTGCTGAACGACAAGGTGGGTGAGGCTTTTGCCGCTGCAGCCAACGAAGCCCAGTTGCGCGTGGCCGGCCAGCCGCGCATCACGGAAAAACAAGGCGCGCCCGAGGGCGAGATGGCTTTCGACGCCATCTTCGAGGTCTATCCCGAAGTCAAGCTTGGCGACCTGGCTGACGCCGAAGTCGAAAAGCTGTCCGCTGAAGTGAACGACACCGCCATCGACAAGACCGTGGACATCCTGCGCAAACAGCGCCGCAGCTTCGCGCAGCGCGCCATGGACGCAGCAGCCCAAGATGGCGACCGCGTGACGGTCGACTTCGAAGGCAAGATCGACGGTGAACCTTTTGACGGCGGAAAAGCCCAGGATTTCCAGTTTCTCGTCGGCGAAGGCCAGATGCTCAAGGAATTTGAAGACGCGGTGCGCGGCATGAAGTTGGGCGAGAGCAAGACCTTCCCGCTCGCTTTCCCAGCGGAGTACCACGGCAAGGACGTCGCCGGCAAGACAGCGGACTTCATGGTCACGATCAAGAAGTTGGAATCAGCTCATCTTCCGGAAGTGAATGACGCGCTGGCCAAGTCGCTCGGCATTGCCGATGGCACTGTGGAAGGCCTGCGCGCCGACATCAAGACCAATCTCGAGCGCGAGGTGAAGTTCCGTTTGCTGGCCCGCAACAAGCAGGCTGCCATGGACGCACTGCTGTCCAAGGCGGAACTCGACCTGCCCAATGCCAGCGTTGAAGCCGAGATTGACCGCCTGCGCGAAGCCGCACGCGCCGACCTCAAGCAGCGCGGCGTCAAGGATGCCGACAAGGCCGATATCCCCGCAGACGTGTTCCGTACACAGGCCGAGCGCCGCGTGCGCCTGGGCTTGGTCGTGGCCGAACTGGTCAAAGCCAACCAGTTGCACGCCACACCCGAGCAGCTCAAGGCCCACATCGACGAGCTTGCCGCCAGCTATGAAAAGCCTGAGGAAGTGGTGCGCTGGTACTTCGGCGACCGCCAACGTCTGGCAGAGGTCGAGGCGGTGGTCATCGAGACCAACGTGGCTGATTTCGTGATGAACAAGGCCAAGGTTGTCGACAAGGCGGTCAGCTTCGAAGAGCTGATGGGCCAGGGCTGAGCGGCCCAGCCGTAGTCCCCGTGCACTTGTGGTGCGAGGGGTCTCGCGAGCGGAGAAAGATGCAAGGGGCTTGTGTTTTCGAACGCAAGCCCCATGTCGTTTTTGGGTACAGTACCCGTGAGAATCTGGAGAAACAATGAGCGCACTGGAAACACAGGCCCTGGGCATGGTCCCCATGGTGATCGAGCAATCGGGCCGCGGAGAGCGGTCGTATGACATCTATTCGCGCCTTCTCAAAGAGCGCGTCATCTTCCTGGTGGGCGAGGTCAACGACCAAACCGCTAATCTGGTGGTGGCGCAGCTTTTGTTCCTGGAGAGTGAAAACCCGGAGAAGGATATTTCCTTCTACATCAACTCTCCCGGCGGCAGCGTGACGGCAGGCATGGCGATCTTCGACACCATGAACTTCATCAAGCCGGATGTCTCGACCTTGTGCTGCGGTTTTGCTGCCAGCATGGGAGCGTTCCTGCTGGCGGCTGGCGCCAAAGGCAAGCGGTTCTCGCTGCCGAACTCGAAAGTCATGATCCACCAGGTGCTGGGCGGCGCACGCGGCCAGGCGACCGATATTGAGATTCACGCGCGTGACATCCTGCGCACCAAAGACCAGATGAACCGCATCCTGGCTGAGCGAACCGGACAACCGCTTGAGAAAATCAAGCAGGACACTGAGCGGGATTACTTCCTTACCGCAGACGAGTCCAAGGACTATGGTCTGATTGATGAAGTGATCGCCAAGCGTCCCTGACGCGTCCCTTTGACGGCCTCCAAAGCGGCGTTCCCTGAAAAGGGCAACGCCGCTTCGCTTTCGTTATCATCTGTTTCACTTTTACCGAACACAAGGCACCGTTCCCATGGCCGAGAAAAAAGGCACTTCCAGCGAAAAAACCCTTTACTGCTCGTTCTGCGGCAAAAGCCAGCACGAGGTAAAGAAGCTGATTGCCGGTCCATCGGTCTTCATCTGCGAAGAGTGCATCGACCTGTGCAACGAGATCATCCGCGACGAGCTGCCGGCGGAGGACCCGCAAAAGCTGGCCCGGACCGAACTGCCCACACCACTTGATATCAAGTCCAATCTTGACAACTACGTGATTGGGCAAGAGGTCGCGAAACGCACGCTTGCGGTGGCGGTCTACAACCACTACAAGCGACTGCGGTACAAGGAAAAATCCGGCAAAGACGACGTGGAACTCGCGAAGAGCAACATCTTGCTGATCGGGCCCACCGGTTCGGGAAAGACTTTGCTGGCGCAAACGCTCGCTCGGATGCTGGACGTGCCCTTTGTCATGGCCGACGCCACGACACTCACCGAAGCGGGTTATGTCGGCGAAGACGTGGAAAACATCGTCCAGAAGCTCCTGCAGAGCTGCGAGTACGACGCTGAACGTGCCCAGCGCGGCATCGTGTACATCGATGAGATCGACAAGATATCGCGCAAGTCAGACAACCCCAGCATCACCCGTGACGTGTCGGGTGAAGGCGTTCAGCAGGCACTGCTCAAGTTGATTGAAGGCACGATGGCCAGCGTTCCGCCGCAGGGCGGTCGCAAGCATCCGAACCAGGATTTTCTGCAAATCGACACCACCA
>JBBSRE010000290.1:0-4268 GCA_038243365.1 Burkholderiales bacterium
GCAGCGGTTCGATCAACGCCAGCTCACGCCGGTCAAAGCTGCGGAATTGTTCATAGCCGTCAATCAGCGCGCTCAGCTGCCCGGTGCGCTGGCGCCGGTCGCCCGAGAGCAGCATCCACAGGTCCTGCACGGCGGGCCCCGTGCGTGCATCGTCCAGATCGACGAAGTGCGGGCCGCCGCCGGGCAGATCGGTGGGCGTCCACAAAATGTTGCCAGGGTGGCAGTCGCCGTGCAGGCGGATCTGCTTTGCAGTTTCAATGCCAAATGGGCATCCAGCGCTTGATGGGCCTGCGCTGCCAGCTATTATTTCAAGAGCGCGGTTGCATGCGTCCTGCCAGCGCGATTGCATGTCCAGCGGAACCGCTGCGTTCTCCAGCAACCAGTCGCGCGACGCATCGCCGTAGGTTTGCACATTGAGGGCTGGGCGATGCACGAAAGGCCGGGCCGCGCCGACGGTGTGCAGGCGGGCGAGGAACCGGCCGATCCACTCCAGCGTTTCCCAATCGTCCAGTTCCGGCGTGCGGCCACCGCGCCAGGGGCTGACCGAAAAGAAAAAATCGCCATGCGTGTGTACCGTGGCGTCGTGCAAGACCAGCGGCGCTACCGCGGGCACCTCGGCTGCTACCAGCTCTGCCGCAAAGCTGTGTTCTTCCTCGATTTGCGCGCGGCTCCAGCGCTGCGGTCGGTAGAACTTGGCCACCACGCGCTCGCCGTCTTCCAGGGTGACCTGGTACACGCGGTTCTCGTACGAGGACAGTGCCATCAGCCGGCCGTCGCCGTACAACTCGACGCTGGCCAGGGCGTCAAGCACCTGGTCGGGGCTCAGCGCTGAAAAGGGATGGGTCTGATCGCTGGGGCCGACAACGGGACCAGTACCGCCCGGCTGAGGTTCATCGAAATCATCTTGAGGAAGCGAGGCAAGGGTCATGCGCCATTGTCGCCGCGGGCTGCCGTGCCCAAGCCAGTACGTGCGAGGCCACGCTCTCTGCGGCTACGCGACTTTCGCGGACTGCATGCTGGCTATGTGACCCGTGCGTGGATCGCTGTGCCCGCCCAGCAGACGCTGGAACAAGGTCTGAGCGGCTTCGGGCCCCATCTGTTGCTGCACCTCTAACCAAGGCTGCTCGGCTGACTGCACCTCAGTGCTGAACTGTTCCCAGGCGCCGACCAGCCGCTCGTTCAACCCCTGGGGTCCCCATTCGCTCACGCGTTTCTTCCCTTGCGCCGGTGCGAAGAACATGACGGGGCGCGGACCAGGCAAAGTGCCGACGCCGCCTAAATCCTGCACATGGCTGGCGCCTACCGAACAGCTGTACGTCAGGCCCGTCACTTGCTGGTGTACCTGTTGGCGCACCTTGGTACTGCCGGCAAAGTCGATGTAGACGCTCGGCACTGCAGCATCCAGCGTGTCGACGGCGTCGTAGGCCAGCACGCGGTCATAGCAGCCCAGGCTCTCGCAAAAGGCCACGTTGCCGGGCGAGGTCAACCCCACTACTTCCAGCCCGTCGCGCTGGGCCAGCTGGAACGCGGTTCCGTAGGCGGTCTTGCTGGACGCGCTGGACAGCAACATGCGGCGGGCGCCAAAGAACTGTTGATCGGCCAGGAAGTCGTCGATCAACCAGGAGGTGATGAACAGCGGCCGCAGCAGGGCCTGGATGTCTTCGGTATCTGCTTGGTAGAACGGATCGGTGTCGCTGCGCAGGTACTGGCTGTAGACCGCATGCAGCTCGGCCCGGTGGGCGGCGCCGTCGGCAAAGCCGGCCGGGCTGAGTTTTGCGGGAGTAAGCACCGCGTGGCTGGCCATCGGCCAGTAGCCGTAAAGGCGTTCGCCTACGGCCACCTCAGGATGAAGCGACTCCACCACCGATCCAAACCCCCAGACGGGCACGATGCCCCAGCCTTCCTCACCGCTCGGAAAGAACTTCCAATAGTTCATCAGGTCGCCCATCGCGGCGTAGGTGATGTTATTGGCGGTCAGGGCGAAGTTGTCCACCCGCACGCGTACCTGGCCGTCGGTGATTGGCGCATCGTCCTGGATTTGCAGGCGGGTAGACGCCAGCTGGTTCTGACGCACAAGGAGGGTGGTGGTGTTCATGGTGCACGCTAAACGAAAGCGCCGCCCGGCTCAATGAGCGGGCGGCGCGTGGGGGACAGGACAGGCTTTCGGAAACCTGCGCCCTGCGGTGGAACGGGATCAGGCCAGCGTGATGTCCGCGTCAATGTTGCCGCGGGTGGCGTTCGAGTACGGGCACACCTGGTGCGCTGCGTCGATCAGCTTCTGGGCGGCATCCTTGTCCATGCCCGGCAGTGTCACTTTCATGCGCACCGCAATGCCGTAGGCGTTCGGAATGGGGCCCAGATCCACTTCGGCATCCACAGCCAGGTCTTCAGGCAGCGTGACCTTCATCTTGCCGGCGACCGCTTTCATCGCGCCGATGAAGCAGGCCGAGTAACCCGCCGCAAAAAGCTGCTCCGGGTTGGTGCCCGTGCCGGAAGTGCCGGGGGACGACAGGTTCACGTCCAGCTTGCCGTCGTCGCTGCGCGATGCGCCATCGCGGCCGCCGGTGGTGTGGGCCTTGGCGGTGTACATCACTTTTTCGAGTTTGGTCATGGGGGTTCCTTTGAGAGGTTGGAGTGGAAAAAAATCAGGCGGTAAGGCGCTGGCGCAGGGCTTGCACCTGCTGGGTGAGTGAAACCAATTCAGGGATCGAGCACTGGCTGGCACTGATGACGCAGGCCGGAATGCGAGCGGCGCGAGCCTTGAGCCGACGCCCTGCAGTGGAGAGCGTGATGCGCACACGGCGCTCGTCCTGGACATCGCGGATGCGCGACAAGAACCCCGAGCTTTCGAGTCGTTTGAGGAGCGGCGTCAGGGTGCCGGAATCAAGCGACAGTTTGTCGCCCAGTTCGGAGACGGTCAGCCCATCGCGCTCCCACAGCACCAGCATCACCAAGTACTGCGGGTAGGTCAAACCGATGTCATCCAGTAGCGGCTTGTAGAGCTTGGTCATGGCCAGCGACGCGGAATACAGCGCAAAGCACAACTGGTTGTCGAGCAACAGGGCTTTGTCCGAAGGATGCGTGGGCGACGACATGACCATAACTATAGCACCAAATTAAATTGTGTGCAATTTAATTATCGGCGCAGGTGCAACGCGGCTTGTTTAATGCGCTCAAGCGAGCGATTTCCAGGGATGAACTTCAGGCGCCGCACCGACAAGGTCAGGCACGCGCGCCAGCACGGCGGCAACGTGCGGCGCCGCCATGTGGGCGTCAATGGAGGCCTGGTCATCCCATTCTTCGAAGGTGACGAACTGGGTGGGGGCTTTTTCATCTTGGTAGACGCTATAGCGCTGGCAGCCTGCGTCTTTGCGGGACGTGATGGCCAGGTCTGCGAGCACGCGTGCCATCTCGTCTGCTGTGTCGGGCCGCGCGGTGATGTGGGCCATGATGGTTTTCATTGGGTTGTCTCTAGGTTTGAAATTGAAATGGGAGGCTGCAATGCTGTGGCAGTGGCCCCCACCAGCATCCTGGGACCATTGCCAGCGTTGCACATCGACAGCCAGCCTAGACGCTGGATCGATTTGCTGCTGACCGCATCAATGACCGCCCGCGTCGACGTTTCGCAGCCGTAGCCATGTCTGGGTGGTTGGATTGTCGAAGGACCGTCCTGGCTCAATACGCATACACCCCACGTCCGGTCTTGCGGCCCAGGTGCCCTGCGGCCACCAGCTCCTTGAGCAGCGGGCAGGGCCGGTACTTGCTGTCACCAAACTCCTGCAGGTACACCTCCATCACCGCCAGGCATACGTCGAGGCCAATCATGTCGGCCAAGGCCAACGGGCCGATGGGCTGATTGCAGCCGAGCTTCATGCCTGCATCGATGTCCTCGGCCGTGGCCAGACCTTCGGACAGCACGAAAAAAGCTTCGTTGATCATGGGCACCAGGATGCGGTTGACCACAAAGCCCGGCGCGTTCTTCACCGTGATGGGCGACTTGCCCAAACGCAGTGCCAAAGCCTTGACTGCATCGTGTGTGGCATCGCTGGTCTGCACGCCGCGAATCAGTTCCACCAGCGCCATCATGGACACCGGGTTGAAGAAGTGCATGCCGATGAAATGACCGGGTCGCGACGTGGCGGCGGCCAGTTTGGTGATGGAGATCGACGACGTGTTGGACGCGATCAGCACGTCCGGGCCGGCGACGGCGTCGACCTGCTTGAGGATCTTGAGCTT
Source organism: Burkholderiales bacterium (assembly GCA_038243365.1). GTDB lineage: Bacteria > Pseudomonadota > Gammaproteobacteria > Burkholderiales > Burkholderiaceae_C > Simplicispira. The sequence goes on from JBBSRE010000290.1 coordinate 4,237, forward strand.
GAGCTCGTAGTTCTCGGTGGCGGCTTCGATGA
>JBBSRE010000291.1:0-4249 GCA_038243365.1 Burkholderiales bacterium
CTGCGTAGGCGCCAGCAGCAGGCGCATGGCCTGCGCACCAGCTGGCATCCTGCGCGGTTAGCTGCTTCGACAGCAGCCAAGGGTGGTCGTGCCCCTGCACCACCCACAGCGTGTTGGTGGCCATGTCTTTGCGAGCGACGAACCAGGGCGCGTGTTCACCGCCGCCGCGCTGCGCCCCTTTTTCCTTGAGACCACCAATGCCCAAACCCTGGCGCTGGCCCAGTGTGTAGAAGCTCAGGCCCTGGTGCTGGGCAATGGTGCGGCCCCGCTCGTCTTTGATGGCGCCGGGCGTGCTCTGGATGTAGCGGTTCAGAAACTCGCGAAACGGCCGTTCGCCAATGAAGCAGATGCCCGTGGAATCCTTCTTCTTGGCGTTCGGCAGGCCGATATCTTGGGCGATGCGGCGCACTTCCGTCTTGTGCAACTCGCCCACGGGGAACAGCGTTTTGGCCAGCTGCGCCTGCGTCAAGCGATGCAGAAAATAGCTTTGGTCCTTGGCGGGGTCCAGACCCTTGAGAAGCTCATGCAAACCGCTATCGACGTTCTGGCGCACGCGGGCGTAGTGCCCGGTGGCACTCTTCTCGGCGCCCAGGCGCATCGCGTGGTCGAGGAAGGCCTTGAACTTGATCTCTGCGTTGCACAGCACATCGGGATTGGGTGTGCGGCCGGCCGCGTACTCGCGCAGGAATTCGGCAAACACGCGGTCTTTGTATTCGGCCGCGAAGTTGACGTGCTCGATCTCGATTCCGAGCACGTCGGCCACGGCGGCAGCGTCCACGAAGTCGATGTTGGATGAACAGTATTCGCTGTCATCGTCATCCTCCCAGTTCTTCATGAAGATGCCCACCACCTCGTGACCCTGCTGTTTCAGCAGGTGAGCGGTCACCGCCGAATCGACTCCGCCTGAGAGGCCTACGACGATGCGGTGGCGTGGCCCGCCACGGTCAGGCGACATGGGTCAGTACGCTTGCGTCGGTGTGGATCAGTTCCACCGGTGCACGCCGGCCGGCCAGGTAGTCTTCGATGCATTGCATCACCAGCGGGCTGCGGTGTCGAGCCTGCGTGGCGCGCAATTCATCGAGCGTGAGCCAGACCGCGCGAACGATGCCGTCGTCCAGCGTGCGCCAAGCGTGGTGCGCGCCGAGCGTGCCGCAGAAGGCAAAGCGCAAGTACGTGATGTCGTCACCAGTGCGAGTTCGGGTGAAGCGGTTGAGGTAAATGCCGACCAGCGCCGTGGGGGTGAAGTCGTAGGCGGTTTCCTCCAACACTTCACGCGCGCAGGCGTCCTGCGGCGATTCGCCGGGGTCGAGATGGCCCGCGGGGTTGTTGAGCTTGAGGCCATCTGCAGTTTCTTCCTCGACGAACAGGAAGCGCCCGTCCTGCTCGATGATGGCGGCGACGGTGACGTTGGGTTTCCAGCGATTGGGCATGGCGGGCATTATCGTGACCTTGCAGCCGGGCGGCGCAGCCGCAGTCATGGACAGAGACACCTTGGCACCGCCGCGCGGTCGCTTCGCGGCGGCGTGCGAAGCCGCGAGCCGCTTCGCGGCGGTCTGAGCTGCTAAGCCTTCCGCGAAGGAGGCGCCATGAAATCATCCAGCGACAAGCCTTTTTCCCGCAGCAGTTCTTCCAGCACCGGCTTCAGCCGGCCCAGGCTCTCTTGCACCGCTTCGCGCACCGTATCCACCATCACCTGCGTGCTGCGCTCGATCTCCACATTGAGCAAATCGCCCTCGCGCTTGCCTTCAAACACGGTGGCGCGACGCGTCTCGGGGATCAGCCAGACCTCAAACCAGCCCTCTGCGCGATTCACCTCGGACACGGTGAGGCTCGCGCCGTGGAGGGCGATGTAGCCCTTAGCGAAGACGTATTTGCGAAAGTCCGGTGGCACCGCAATGCGCCAAACCAAATTGTTTTCGAACTCACGGCGATCGATCAGCGTTGCGGTGAAATCGATGTGGCCCGACAGCGGGTGGCCGCCAATCTCGGCGCCGTCCCTGGCTGCGCGCTCCACGTTCACGCTTGCGCCCTGAACGTAGCTGCCCAGCGTGGTCACGTTCAAGCTTTGCAGCATCACGTCGAAAGCCGCTTGCGTGGGAGAAACGATCTCCGTCACCGTCAAGCAAACGCCATCAGCCGAAACGCTGGCGCCGATGGTCAGCTGGTCGCAAAAGTCTGGCGGGAAGTCGAGGGTAAAAGTGCGAAGACCTTTGCGGTCTTCAAGCGCGGCAATCACCGCAGTGGCTTGGACGATTCCTGTGAACATGGCCGCTTTCTGGTGAACCAAGAGAAGGCTGAAGAAGCTTGTAGGCACCGCGACGCTGCGGTGGCCTGCCAAGTAATTCTGCCACCCGGTGCAGGCTGCGCGGGTGCTGCAGAGCCCAACACGCGGTAAGGTGTTGGCTGGGTCGCAGAGCAAGCTGCGTATCCCGCCACACTTCTTCTCGCCGGGTGCTCATCAAGCGCGAAGATGCTTCCCACTGTCACCTACCCGCAGAGGAGCCTCATGCTATCGAACAAGCGACTCGCAACTATCGCCCTGCTCACGGCGGCCATTGGCGCGCCCCTCGTGTTGGGGGGGTGCACGTTGTGGGCCGAGCCCATGCGCAGTGCGCGAGCTGCGCCACCCATCACCAGCCAAGCAGAGCTTTTTGACTATCGCATGCAGACCGTTCCCAACGAGGCTGCCGGCAGTGCACCGGCTTACGGGTGGAGGTATTTTTCCGACCCATCAGAGCCGCGCGCTGTGGTGATCAGTCCGCGCGGTGACTATTATTTCAGCCGCGGCGACGGCCTGAGCTGGATTGCAGCGGCGCAGTATTAGGAAGGAGCGCGGTGATCCGAGCCTGCGCGGTCTTGGCTTGCGAAGCCGGCAGGAACTGGGCTGCCACCAACTCAGCTTGCCGACCTGATCTATTTGTCGCTAAGCGCCGCCCAGGCTTATGCGCGGGTCGTTCACGGATCAAATACGATCGATCCAAGTGCGGCCGTGAAAACCGTAGCCTCCCATCGGTCCAAGTCGCGCTTTAACGCGCCACGTCAATCACGACGCGCCCGCGCACCTTGCCGGCCAAGATCGCCTCCGCCAGTTCAGGCACTCGTGACATCGGCTCGACGGTGGTGATGGACTCCAAGTGCGCCGGATCCAAGTCGCGTGCCAGTCGCTCCCACGCGGCGTGGCGCGCCGACATGGGTGCCATCACCGAATCCACGCCCAACAGCGCCACGCTGCGCAAAATGTGCGGCAGCACGGTGGCGGGCAGGTCAGGGCCGCCTGCCAGTCCACAGGCCGCCACACCCGCACCGTATTCCATTTGCGCCAGCACATTGGCCAGCGTGGTGCTGCCTACCGAATCCACCGCGCCGGCCCAGGTTTCGCGCTGTAGCGGGCGCAGGGCGCTTTGCAGGCTGGCGCGGTCGATGAAGGCGCTGGCGCCCAGGCTGCGCAGATAGTCGTGCGTCTCGGGTCGGCCGGTGGAGGCGGTGACGTGGTAACCGCGCTTGGCCAGCAGGCTGACTGCTACCGAGCCCACGCCGCCGGCCGCGCCCGTCACCAGCACCTGGCTGCCCTTGCCTGCGTCTCTGCCTGAGTCTCTACCCGGTTGGGCGTGGCCCCAGCGTTCAAGCACATCGACGCACAGCGCCGCCGTGTAGCCCGCAGTGCCAATCGCCATGGCCTGCAACGGCGTGAAGGCTTCGGGCAATGGCACCAACCACTCGGCCTTGACGCGTTGAAAGCGCGCGTAGCCGCCCCAGTGCGTTTCCGATAAGCCAAAGCCGTTCAGCACCACTTTGTCGCCCGCTTTCCACTGCGGCACACGTGATTCGACCACCGTGCCCGCGAGATCGATGCCGCCCACCATTGGCAAGCTGCGCGCCACCTTGTTGCGGTTGCCGGCAATGGCCATGCCGTCTTTGTAGTTCAGCGCCGAATACTGCACTTCGACCAGCACATCGTCGTCCGGCAGGTCGGAAAGCCGGAGCTGTTTGAAGACGCTGCGCGCCTTGCCCTCGTGTTCTTCGATGACCAGGGCGGTAAAAGTGTCGGACATAAGTTTCTTTCGTGCGGGAGGCTCTGCGAGACACACGTCGGGCTACGCGCGGGTCGCCAAAATGCTGCGTCCGTGTGTCTATCGATATCGCGCTGCCAATCAAGCGGACGCCAAGGGTCTTCAAAAAGACGAGAGCTCGGTCTCCAAGCGGCGTGCCGCGTCGTGCCTGTGCGGGCGCGTCAGAACGTCAGAGCCTA
>JBBSRE010000292.1:0-4234 GCA_038243365.1 Burkholderiales bacterium
GAATCACCCGCAGAACTTGTACTACCAGACGGTGTCTTGACCCCGCCCGATTATTGATCTTTCCCAAACTAATGACGTCCTCAAAGCCCCGCCTGCGCCCAGCACGATGTGATGATCGAGGGGCGGTGCTGGGCACTTCTGAGTTGGTTGCGCGCGGTGGTCTTCAGTTCGGCCAGGCCGTCTGCGCAGTAGTTGGCCAGGGCGTGCCGTTTGAGCCACGCCCACAAGTACTCGACCGGATTCAAGTCGGGCGCATAAGGCGGCAGGAAGGCCAGGTGGATATGGCCGTCCAGGCTGTCGGCATAGTCGCGCACCAGCCGGCTGTGGTGCGGCCTGGCGCCGTCCCAGACCACCAGCAGAGGTTGCTTGAGGTGTGCCTTCAGGGCCTTGAGAAACTCGAGGGCTTGCTCCTTTTTTGATGCTGCCCTTGTGCAGGCGAGAACAGGCAGTGGCTGTGCGTCAGGGCGGCGATGGCCGAGACATGGGTCCAGTTGAAGTGAAAGCGAATCAAAGGCGTGCAACCCTTGGGCGCCCAGGTGCGCACCCGAGTGGGCCGCTCGCTCAAGCCCGACTCGTCAATCAAGACGATCAAGCGGCCTTCTCGGCGGGCTTTTTTTTGAGCGCTGCCCAGGTGTGGCGCCTCCAGTGCCGCACTGCGTCGTCGTCGCGTTCGAGGGCGCGCCTGTCGGGCTTTTGGGGGCTAAAGCCAATACAGTTCAGATAATAGCTTCTGATTGACAATCCATCTCCGTCGACACTTTGATGGAGGCAGGCGATGGCGCGAACCCGCAAGGCGCTGCCGGCGCGAGTGGACGTGGCGCACCTGATCAGCGCCGGGGTGCTGGCCAGTGTCTGTCCACGATGGCTGATCGAGGAGGTGCTGGCCGACACCGGCCGGGCCAGCCAGCGCGAGCGGTTGCTGCCGGCGCCGGCCGTCGTGTACTACGTCATGGCCTTGGCGCTGTGGCGCGAAGCGCCCCTGCAAGAAGTGCTGCGGGTGGTGTGTGAAGGCCTGCAATGGCTCGGCGGCGGCGGCGAGGCCAGCGCTGTGCAGATGAGCAAGTCGGCGATCTCGCAGGCACGCACCCGGCTGGGGTCCGAGGCGATGCGCCAGTTGGCCGAGCGCGTGTTGCGCCCGCTGGCAGCGCCCGGGGCGCCGGGCGCGTGGTACCGGAGGTGGCGCGTGATGGCCATCGACGGCAGCTGCCTGGATGTGGCCGATGAGGCGGCCAACGCCGCGTTCTTCGGCTACCCCAGCGCCTCGCGCGGGCAAAGTGCGTTTCCCCAGGCGCGCGTGCTGGGCCTGGTCGAATGCGGCACGCATGTCGTGACGGGCGCCGAGATCGCCCCCTACAGCCACAGCGAGCAAGCCCTGGCCGCGCGGCTGCTGCCGACTCAGCTCCAGCCCGACATGCTGGTGCTGGCCGACCGCAACTTCTACGGCTTTGAGCTCTGGCAGATCGCCTGCGCCACAGGCGCCAAGCTCGCCTGGCGCGTCAAGTCCAACCTCCAGTTGCCTGTGCAGCAGTTGCTGCCCGACGGCTCGTACCTGAGCCGCGTCTTTGACAGCGCGGACAAGCGCCGCCGCGCCGGGCAGACGGTGCGCGTGATCGACTACACGCTCAGCGGCTCGGCGGCGCCCGCGCAGGCCAGCTACCGGCTGGTGACCAATATCCTCGACCCCGCCGAGGCGACAGCGCTGGAGCTGGCGGCGCTGTACCACGAGCGCTGGGCGATCGAGGGCGTGTTCGACGAGTTCAAGACGCACCTGCGAGGCAGCAGCACGGTGCTGCGCAGCAAGACGCCCGAGCTGGTGCTGCAAGAGCTGTGGGGGCTGCTGCTGGCGCACTTTGCCACGCGCCAGTTGATGGCGCAGGCGGCCTGGCCGCGCGGGCTGGACCCGGACGTCTTGAGCTTCACCCACGCGGTGCGCGTGATCAAGCGCAAACTGCCGCAAGCCGCGGCCATTCCCCCCCCCTGAGCGCTTGGCGCAATGGACGCACGCCTTGCTCGCCGAGATCGCCTGCGGGCGCTGCGTCAGCAGCCGAGGGCGCCTGAACCCGCGCGGCGTCAAGCGCAAGATGAGCGGCTACAACGTTCGTCACCGGGGCGAGGCGCTCCACTTGCAGCATCAGCCAATTCCGGTGATGCGTATCTGAACAGTATTGAGGCAAGCCCCCGAAGGCTGGACGCGCCGGCCCCGTCGATGCTGGCACGATGGAAGTCCAGCTTCTGCGTGGAATCTGTCTAGATCAATGGACCCAGCTTTATCGCTGTGCATCCGCGTGCTGCATCCAAGCTGGATATCGCCACATCAGTCGAGGAAGCGCCGGATTTAGGTTTGCGATGACGGGACGTCCCAATCGCGAACTACCGTCGCCGCATTTCGCCGAGTTCGTCAGGAAATATCGGTCGGCTCATGCCGGCTCAGGATTTCCTTTATTCCAGACACTCCTGTTTCTGGAACCATGACTTTGACCTGCAGCGTGGTGTCGTCGCTGTAAATCTTCTCGCGTGGGATGCCGTCATTGATCAACTCGTCGACAGCGTTGGCGACGGCGGCCTTGCTGGCATAGGTTGCCGTGATGGTCTTGAACATGAATGCCTCCTTCTGGTTGGTTGCTCAACTGTGATGCGTTGCGGGTGCGTTCCTGAAACAGTTCGAATGGGGCAGTGATGGACGACCTGACAGATCTTCAGCTGCGAATGCCAGGAGCCCCCGGAGTTGCCGGATTCGTCGAGGCGAGCATTTGGAACCGTATGGGATCACTGGTTCGATGTGGGGTTTTGCCAGCCACCATCGGCCGCGATGAAATGATTTGCGGCCGGCGGCCCCCAACTGCCGCGTGCATAGATGATCGAGCGTGGATGGTCCTTCAATACGGGTTCCACCACCGCCCACGCTGACTCGATCGCGTTTTCGCGGGTGAACAGTGCGCCGTCGCCGTTCATCGCATCGGCCAGCAACCGTTCATACGGCGCCTGCTCGTCAGGTTGCTCTTCCAGCAGGCTGAACTCGCGCTGATCGCCGACAAACGCCTTGCCGGCCTGCTTCACGCGGGCGGCCAGCGCAATCGTCGAGTGCGGTGACAGGTGAAAGCGCAGATAGTTTGCATCCTCACGGACTGCCGCATCCGCAAACAGATTCTGGGGCGGCCGCTTGAGCCGGACCACCACTTCGCACGCCGTCTCGGGCAGCATCTTCCCCGAGCGCAGATACCACGGCACACCGCCCCAACGCCACAAATCGATGTAGAGCCGCACGGCGCAATATGTTTCAACATCCAAGTCACTGGCGACCTGCGGCTCGTCAAGATAACCCTTATATTGTCATCGCAGGATGTCGGCGGGCTGTAGCGGCCGCATGGCGTCGAAAACATCGGCCTGATGGCGATGCACGGCCTTGAAGCCACGGCTTGCAGGTGGCTCCATCGCGAGCAGCGCGACGATCTGAAACAGGTGGTTCTGGACCACGTCGCGCAGGCACCCGGCACTTTCGTAGAACGCGGCCCGACCCTCGACCGCGAATTGCTCGGCCAGCGTAATCTGCACGCTGTCCGCATGATTGCGGTTCCAAATCGGCTCGAGGAAAGAATTGGCGAAGCGGAAATAGAGGATGTTCATGATCGACTCCTTTGCCAGAAAGTGATCGATGCGGAAGATCGCGTCTTCGGCAAACACCTCTCGTGCGGTGCGATTGAGCTTGCGCGCCGATGCGAGATCGCGGCCGAACGGCTTTTCAACGATGACGCGCGCATTGGCAGCCAGCCCGGCTGCACCCAGGCCCCGGATGACGGTCGGGAACAGCGTCGGCGGGACTGCCAAGTAGTGTGCCGGGCGCTGGGCTGGCCCAAGCGCGCGCTTGAGCGCATCAAAGGTGGAGGCGTCTTTATAGTTGCCGCTGAAGTACTGCAGAAGACTCAGCAGTCGATCCAGTGCTTGCCGGTCACAGGCGGAATCGGCGTGTTCGACAGCCTGCCTGGCACGCGCCCGGAACGCTTCGATGCTCATTGCAGATGACGCGACGACCACCACCGGCACGTTCAACACGCCGCGCTTGCACAGCGCGTACAGCGCCGGAAAAATCTTCTTGTGCACCAAGTCGCCGGTCGCGCCGAATACGACCAGTGCGTCGGATGGCGCCGCGATACCAAAAGGGTCGGGGTTCATGTCAAATCCTTTTCTCACTTCGGATGCAGGGTTTGCTCACGGTCACGGGTGCACAGTGACGTGC
>JBBSRE010000293.1:0-4231 GCA_038243365.1 Burkholderiales bacterium
GCCTTCGATCATGGACGCGGGCGGCGCAGCGCCCGCCACCATGGCCTTGATTCCCTTGGGTACGCCGTCCTTCATCGCATCCGGGGCGTTGACCAGCAGGCTGTGGACGATAGGCGCGCCGCAGTAGTGGGTCACGCCATGCTCGCGCATCGCGTCAAGGATGGCTTGCGCATCCACGCGGCGCAGACAGACGTTGACGCCGGCGCGGGCCGCAACCGTCCACGGAAAGCACCAGCCATTGCAATGGAACATGGGCAGCGTCCACAAATACACCGCGTGCTTGGGCATGTCCCACTCCAGCACATTGCTGATGGCGTTGGCCGCTGCGCCGCGGTGGTGGTAGACGACGCCCTTGGGGTTTCCGGTCGTGCCGGAGGTGTAGTTGAGGGCGATGGCGTCCCACTCGTCGGACGGCAATTCCCAGGAGAAATCCGCGTCGCCAGCCGCCAGGAAGGCTTCGTAATCGGTGCCGCCCAGAGCGCAGGTCGAGTCGCCAAAAACGGCATCCTGAACCTCAATCACGGCGAGCGGGTTCTTGCCGGTGCGCAGCGCCAGCGCTTTTTGGAGCACCCCGGTGAATTCCGGGTCCACGATGACGACTTTGGCTTCGCCGTGATCGAGCATGAAGGCGATGGTTTCGGGATCCAGCCGCGTGTTGAGCGCGTTGAGAACCGCACCTGCCATGGGCACGCCGAAATGCGCCTCCACCATGGGCGGGGTGTTGGGCAGCAGCACCGCCACGGTGTCATTCTTTCCCACGCCGATGGTTTGCAGGCTGCTGGCAAAGCGGCGGCAGCGCACGTACGTCTCTGCCCAGGTCTGGCGCAAGCCGCCGTGCACGATGGCGAGCCGCTGCGGGTACACCTCAGCACTGCGTTCGAGGAAGCCCAGCGGAGACAAGGGGGCGAAGTTGGCCGCATTGCGCGGCAACTGGTGGTCAAAAGCGGATGTCACGGAACCTCCGGAGAGCGCGGTGAACTTGCCGGAACATCAGGCAGCGTGCGCGCCCTGACAGCATGCCCGGCTTGCGCGCCGCTGTCACGCCACGGGCAGCGCAGCTCAGCCGGCAGTGCGGGACAATCGCGGCGTGAGCATTCCCCAGCCCTTCATTCAAGACCTCCTTGCCCGTATCGACGTGGTCGAAGTGGTCGGGCGCTATGTAGAGCTGCGCAAGGCCGGGGCCAATTTCATGGGGCTCTGCCCGTTTCACAGCGAAAGGTCGCCGTCCTTCAGCGTCAGCCCGTCTAAACAGTTTTTCCATTGCTTTGGCTGCGGCAAAAGCGGCAATGCCGTTGGTTTTTTGATGGAACACGCGGGCATGGGGTTTGTCGAAGCCGTGGAAGACCTGGCGCGGCAGGTGGGGCTGGCGGTGCCAGACGATCACGCCACCGCCGCCGACAAGGAGCGCGCCACGGCTGCCCGCCAACGACAGGCCACGCTGAGCGATGTGCTGGAAAAAGCCGGACGCGATTACCGGCTGCAGCTGCGCAATGCGCCGCATGCGGTCGCCTACCTCAAAGGGCGCGGCTTGTCCGGTGAAGTGGCCCAGCGCTATGGCCTAGGCTACGCGCCCGAGGGCTGGCGCCACTTGGCTAGCGTGTTTGCACACTATGACGACCCGCTGCTCACCGAGAGCGGCCTCGTCATCTTGGCCGAAGATGACGAGGACAAGCGCTACGATCGCTTTCGCGACCGGGTGATGTTCCCGATCCGCAATGTCAAAGGCGAATGCATCGGCTTCGGTGGCCGGGTATTGGGGAATGAAAAGCCCAAATACCTCAACTCCCCCGAAACGCCCGTATTCCACAAAGGCAGCGAGCTTTACGGTCTGTACGAGGCGAGGCGTGCCATTCGCGAGGCCGGGCATGCGCTGGTGACCGAGGGCTATATGGATGTGGTCGCCCTGGCGCAGCTGGGGTTTGAGAACGCCGTGGCTACGCTGGGCACCGCCTGCACCAACGAACACATTGCCAAGCTGCTGCGCTTTACCGACAGCGTGGTGTTCAGCTTTGACGGCGACCGCGCCGGCCGTGCGGCGGCGCGCAAGGCGCTGGACGCGTCCCTGTCGTTTGCCACCGATACGCGCAGCGTGAAATTCCTGTTTCTGCCGAGTGAGCACGACCCGGACAGCTTTGTTCGCGCCCACGGCAGCAGCGCGTTCGCACGGCACGTGGCAGACGCCATGCCGCTCAGCCGCTTCGTGGTGGAAGCGGCAAGTGAGCAGTGCGACCTGGGCACGTCGGAGGGCCGCGCTCACATGGCAAGTAACGCGCGCGCCTTGTGGCAAAAATTGCCCGATGGCGTGCTCAAACGCCAGTTGCTGGGGGAATTCGCGTCGCTGGCGCAGATCGATTCGGCTGACCTGCAAGATGTTTGGGAGCAAGCAGCGGCTCGGGCGCAAGCCGCGCCGGCAAACGGTACACGCAGCCAGCCAGCTGTGTCGACACGCGGCCCCGGTAGTATTCAGAACTCGGCCCGGCCTCAGCCGCCGCGCAGCGGCAGCCGGCCGCGGCGGTCGCCCGCGCTTGCGAGCCGCAGCGACCATGCTGCGCGCCTGCTGCTGTCGCACGCAGCGTTTCTGGATTCCCTTTCGCACGAGGACAACGCATTATTGTGCGAGCAAGATCCGCCTTACGGTCCTTTGTTTTCCTGGATCGAAACGCAGTTTCACGAGCATGGTCCACAGGCTTGGGCCGTGTTGCGAGAGGCCTTGCGCGGCCACCCGTGCGAGCCGCTGGCAGAGCGGATCATGACCGGCGCCCATGCACAGACCGAGGGTGATGCGAGCGAGCTGCAGCTCGAGCTGCGCGGCCTCCTCAATCGCATGCTGGCGGAACAACTGCGCGCCCAGGAAACCGAGGCGCTGGCAGCGGCAGGATCGGACCCTCTGGCCCTCCAACGCTATCGCGCTCTGCAGGCTCGCCGAGTTGCACTGGAGCGGCTCGGTCCGGCTAGTCCTTGAAATCGCCCGAATCGGTATAATGTAGGGCTCATCGGCAAGAGCGACAGCAGCACCTCCGGGCCGGGCACACGTGACACACACGCACGACCGCCCTCATCACCGCAAGGACTGCACACCAAATGATCGCCCAGACATCTTGCCCGGGGACTCCATAGCCCCACCTGTTGTAAAAGCCCGCCTTTACCGTGCCACCCGCGTCGGGATGTCGGTCGCTTGCGTTTTCTTTGTGTCTTGATTCTGAGGTTGCCCATGCCTGTTCAAAAGCCCGCGAAGTTGCCCAAGTCTGCACCCGCTGCGAAGGCCGCGTCCCGCTCTGCTTCCGTTCCCGCCAAGAAGCCCGCTGCAAAAGCCCCTGTGAAGGTGGCGACTGCTGCGGCTGCCAAGAAAGTTGCCTCCGTGCCCAAGACTGCCGCCAAGACCACAGATCCCGTAGAAAACAAGCCCGCCGCATTGGTCAAGACCAGTGCCAAGGCTAGCGCTACCAGTAGCGCTAGCGCCAAGGACGTTAACGCTGTGAAAAAGCTGCCGGCCCGCGCCGCCAAAACCACAGCAGCGAGCCCGAAGGCTGCTGCCTCCGCCAAACCGGCAAAAGTTGCAGCGCCCAAGGCGAAAAAAGGCAAGCCAGACCGGGACAGCGATGACGCAGATATGTCCGACATCGAATCCGATTTGGAAGGCGAAGTCGAGGAGACGGCGCAGTCTGCGACGCCTGACGCACCCGTGGAGAAGGTCAAGCCTCTGCGCATGAAGATCAGCAAGGCGAAAGAACGCGCCTTGATGAAAGAGTTTGGGCTGGACGAAACCGTCCTGTCGGAAGAGGACATGGCCAAGCGCCGGTCGCGCCTGAAAACCTTGATCAAGTTGGGCAAAACGCGCGGCTATCTCACCCACGGTGAAATTTCTGACCACTTGCCCGACAAGCTGGTGGACCAGGAAACGTTAGACGTCGTCATTTCGATGCTGAACGACCTGGGCGTTGCCGTCTATGAGCAGACGCCAGATGCTGAGCAGTTGCTGGCGACCACCACCACGCAAGCCCCATCGACCGAGGAAGAGGCTGAGGAAGCCGCAGAAGCCGCGCTGTCCACTGTAGACAGCGAATTCGGCCGCACCACCGACCCGGTGCGCATGTACATGCGCGAGATGGGCACCGTCGAGCTGCTGACACGCGAGGGTGAGATCGAGATTGCCAAGCGCATCGAAGGCGGTCTGATGGACATGGTGGAGGCCATCAGCGCCTCTCCCGCCACGATTGCCGAAATCCTGTCC
>JBBSRE010000294.1:0-4203 GCA_038243365.1 Burkholderiales bacterium
CTCGCGCATCTCGGTCACCTTGGGGTTGACCGCCTTCATCTTGGCCATACTGGAGTAGGCCTTGGCGTTCAGCCAATAGAACATGATCTTGAGCAACAGCACCAGGCCTACGATCGACCAACCCCAGTTGCCCAGCACCTTATGCAGCTGGTCCAGCAGCCAGTAAAGTGGCTTGGCGAGGATGGTGAGCCAGCCGTAATCCTTGACCAGCTCCAGCCCCGGTGCCAGTTTTTCCAGCGACGTCTCCACCTGCGGGCCTGCAAACAGGCGGGCGTCTAGAGTTTTGCTCTGGCCGGGTGCAATCGTGCCCACGGGCGTGATCATGCCGACCGAATACAGGTTCGTGTCCACCTTGCGCACAAAGTTGTCGCGCGGCGTGCCCTCACCCAGCAACCAGGCCGTGGCGAAATAGTGCTGCACTATGGCCACATAGCCCGAATTGCTGGACTTCTGGTATTCAGCGTCGTTTGCTTCGACATTTTCGAAGTCAATCTTCTGGTACTTCTTGTCCACGGTGTACACGGCAGGACCGGTGAAGGTGGAATAGAACTTCGACTCACCTGGCGGCTTGTTGCCGTCACGCACCAGCTGCAGGTAGAGCTGCGGGTTCACTGGCGCAGTGCCGGTATTGACGATCTCATGGCGCACGCCGATGTCGTAGGCGCCGCGCTTGACGGTCCAGGTCTTGACCAGCTTCACGCCGCCCAGATCGGGCGATTCGAAGCGCACGCTGAGTTCTTGTTCACCATCGTTCAACTCACGCGGGCCGGGCACCACGCTCATCAGTGTTTTGTGGGTCGGGAAAGTGCCACCGATCAGCCCGGTCTGAGCCAGGTATACCCGCTCGGGGCTCTGGTCCAGCAGCACGAAGCCGCGGTCCGGCTCGGCCTGGCTGTTCATCTTGCGCAATTCGCCGTGCACCAGCGATCCGCCCTCGGCATCGAAGGTCAGCTTCAGCACATCGGTGGTCACCTCTACACGCTCGCGCGCAACAGGAGCGGCCTGCGAGTCAGCGGGCGTGGCAATTTGCGCAACACCCGTGCCCGCTGCCGCAATTGGTGCGCCCGGCACGCTTGACGCAGCAGGCCCCGACGTCGCTGGCATTGTGGGCACGTCATTTGCACCGGCATCAGTGCGGGCAACCGGCGCCACGGCAGCCGGTGGAGGCGTAAACATGCCGCGCTGGCCGTTGTGGACCTGCCATTTGTCCCACAACAGGACCATGGAAAAACCGAATATGACCCACACAATGGTGCGGCGAATGTCGTTCATGGAGTCTTCTCAGAAGCGGAGGAGGGAGATGCATGCGCCAACAGGCGCGAAAACAAGCGTGATGCGCGGGGCGCGTCAACAGGCACCGGGTCGTGTCCACCCTGACACCAAGGCTGGCAACGGGCCAGACGTGCCACGGTCAGCCAGCTGCCACGTGCCGCCCCGTGGCGCTCTAACGCCTCGATCGCATAGACCGAGCAGGTAGGCTCGAACCGGCAGGCCGATCCGAGCCAAGGGCTCAGCAACAGCCGATAAGCCCGGACACAGCCGATCAGCAGGCGCCGGATCATGCGACCGCTTTCCGGCTGGCGCGCTCAAACAGAGCATGCAGCTCTTGGCGCACGGCTGCTTTGAGGTGCTCGGAACTGGCGCTGACAAACTGCTTGCGGTCGAAGGTGGCGCGCAGTCGCACCACGTGCGACGCCGCCGGGAGACGCGCCTCAAAGTTGACAGCCACGCCATAAATCTGGCGCTTGATGGCATTGCGCGTCACCGCGCGGCGCGCCCAACGCTTGGGCACCATGGCGCCCAACCATACCGAGCCGGGCGCGATCAAGGGAGCAGCAGAAACCTGCTGTGCCAGAGCTGTCACCGTGTCCACCGGCATTTCGGAAGGCGCGTACGCAAGCTGCGCCAGACCACCGGCGGCGCTAGCCTGCTCGCTCACGGGCTCAGGTACCTCTGGCGCAGCCACCGGCCCCAACATCAACCGGTGCAGAGCGAAATGCGGCGTGCGCGCCACCATGCCACCGTTGAGAGTGGCCTGGAACTGGGGACGGGTTTTCAGGCGCTGCATCAGGAAAAAAACAGGTTGCGCGCTGCAGCCGGCCCAGACGTGCCGACCGGCGCGATGCCTGCAGACACACCCGACGAGCCGGGCTACCGGAGCCGTTGACACGCTGCACAGACCCGGGCTCACAGCCCTGGGCGCAGGCGTGCAGCCCATGCGGGCTCAGACGGCCAGGCGCTTGCGGCCTTTGGCGCGGCGTGCGTTGATGACCGCGCGGCCGCCGCGCGTCTTCATGCGCACGAGGAAGCCGTGGGTACGGGCGCGGCGGGTCTTGGAGGGCTGATAAGTGCGTTTCATGGTCTTTCCTTGGAAATTGTTCGGGCAAACGGCCCGCTGTCACTGTCACTGTCATGCGCTATGACATGCGGCTTACTCGGGTCGCCTTTTGGGCGCAATGGGCGTGTATCGGCTGGCGCTTTGCCAGTCTGTCCACGCCGTCGCAAGCAGGCGAAGGCGGGTCGTTGCAGGTGAAATTACCCTGAACCGTTTCAGGGAAACCCGCGATTATCGCAGCATTGAGACTACCCGGCAAATGGACGGGCTTGCAATGGCCCGCCAACTGCGTCAAGCGCCTGTGGATAAGGTCTTGAAAAGCTACAATCGCAGCCCCCCGAACGTTCCTGCTATCCACAAAAATACCGACACCATGACAGAGGAACTCTCGCACCCTGCCTCCAGCTCCTCCGGCGCCCAGCCGGGGCAAGCTCTTTGGCAGGCTTGCCTGGAGCAGTTGGCCCAGGATTTGCCGGCCCAGCAGTTTGCCACCTGGATCAAGCCACTCAGCGCGCAGGTGGCCGACGACTTTTCCCGCGCAACACTCTACGTACCCAACCGCTTCACGCTGGACTGGGTCAGGGCGCAGTATGCCGGTCGCATCGCCTCGGTTCTGGAGCTCCTATATGGCCAACCGGTAGCGCTGGAGTTAGCGCTTGCTCAGCGTGCAAACGCCGCCCGTACTTACGCGGCTCCAGCGCAGCCACAGTCCAATCTTGGGGATGACATCCTGCCATCGCAGCGTCAGGACGACGCTACAGCGAACGGCCTGCCGCGCAACCGCCTTAACCCGGCGCTCACTTTTGACACGCTGGTGGAGGGCACCGCCAACCGCATGGCGCGCGCCGCGGCCATGCACGTGGCCGGCATGCCCGGGCATTTGTACAACCCGCTTTTCATCTACGGCGGCGTCGGTTTGGGCAAGACCCACCTGGTGCACGCGGTGGGCAACAAGCTGCTGGCCGACCGGCCAAATGCCAAAGTTCTCTACATCCACGCCGAGCAGTTCGTCTCGGATGTGGTCAAGTCGTACCAGCGCAAGACTTTTGATGAGTTCAAGCACCGCTACCACTCGCTCGATTTGCTGCTGATTGACGACGTGCAGTTTTTTGCCAACAAGGACCGCACGCAGGAAGAGTTCTTCAACGCCTTTGAGGCGCTGCTCGCCAAAAAGAGCCACATCGTGATGACGTCGGACACCTACCCCAAGGGGCTGGCCGACATTCACGAACGCCTGGTATCACGCTTTGATTCCGGCCTCACGGTGGCGATCGAGCCGCCCGAGCTGGAAATGCGCGTGGCCATTCTGATCAACAAGGCGCGCGCCGAGAACGTGCAGATGCCGGAAGAAGTGGCGTTTTTCGTGGCCAAGAACGTGCGCTCCAACGTGCGCGAGCTCGAAGGCGCGCTGCGCAAAATTCTGGCGTATTCGCGTTTCAACCAGAAGGAAATCTCAATCCAACTGGCGCGCGAAGCGCTGCGTGATCTCCTGTCGATCCAGAACCGCCAGATCGGCGTCGAAAACATTCAGAAGACGGTGGCCGACTATTACAAGATCAAGGTCGCCGACATGTACAGCAAGAAGCGCCCGGCCAGTATTGCCCGGCCGCGCCAGATTGCGATGTACCTGGCCAAGGAACTGACGCAAAAGAGTCTTCCAGAAATTGGAGAATTGTTTGGCGGGCGGGACCACACCACCGTTTTGCATGCAGTGCGCAAGATATCGGCCGAGCGCCAGCAGCTGACCGAGCTGAACCAGCAATTGCACGTGCTGTAACTGACGCTCAAACGATAGGCCTGGTGAGGCACTCCGTTTGAACTTGTCACACGGCTAATTAGCGGATTGCGCATGTAGTGAGGCGTTCGCC
>JBBSRE010000295.1:0-4182 GCA_038243365.1 Burkholderiales bacterium
GCGAATTGCAGGTCGACCTTTTCGCCCCGCCGCCTGCGCCAGAGCTGGCCGCGCACAGCCCCATCGAAGCCGCGCTGGCCGCCATCGACCCCGATCGGCTCAGCCCGCGCGAAGCGCTGGAGGCGCTGTACCAGCTCAAGCGTGCGGCACAGCAAACCTGAGCCAGTGTTCGTTGCCAAGAAAGTCTGACCGACGCTTGAAAATTTGAGGTGACGACGAGGCTGTTTTCGATCAGTCTCTTTCTGGCGCGCGGCAGTTCTTGCGCATGGACTTAAGGGCGCATTGCGCAGGTGTGGTACCAACCCACCGGCCCAGTAAAAATAATGTTGAATTTCTGCGACAGTGCGTTCTCTGACAGAGTGCCCGGTGGCGAGCCTGTCGCCTGCATCAGGAAATAGAAACAATGACAAGGACAGCGAACGTGTCTGCCATGACCCTCCCGGACTTTATTCGCGCCAATATCGACGTGATCGTGTCGAGATGGGAGGCATTCGCGGAAACCATATCCGGCGCCCATGGGATGGACGGGGTGACGCTGAGGGACCATGCAAAGGGGCTTTTGCTCACCATCGCCGACGATCTTGACCAATCACAAACCTCGGGTGAGCAGGTTGCGAAATCGGAAGGGAGAGCTCCAGAAGCCAGCGCGGAAACCCAGGCCAAGGTTCACGGCAATGATCGCCTGTCAGCCGGATTCAGCATTGACGAGACCATTTCAGAATTTCGCGCGCTTCGGGCCAGCGTGATGCAACTCTGGAGCGAGTCGGCCCCCACAGCGCCCCGAGCCGCAGGCGACGAGGCAACCCGATTCAACGAAGCGATTGATCAGGCCATCTCGGAATCGCTGGAACGGTATTCCCGCCTTTTTGATGCGCTACTGTCGTCTTCGCCCGATCTGAAATTCATTATGGATACACGGGGTCGCCTGGTTTATGCGAACAAAATAACGGCCCGACTGCTCAACATGCCGCTGGAAGACATGGCTGGCAAGAATTTCGTTGATCTCGGCCTGCCCAACGCGTCTGAACTCCACCAGACCTTGCAGGAGGTGATTGATTCCAAAACCAGTCATAGTGGCGAAATGTCTTTCTCGGCAGGGGCTGCGGACGAAACGGTATTCGAATACATCTTCGAACCTGTTTGTAATGACTCAGGTCACTTGGACGCCATTGCGGCGACCGCACGAAACGTGACCGAGCGCAAAGCAACACAAGATGAAGCCGTGCGCAGCGCCAATTTTGATGAGCTGACGGGCTTGCCAAATCGAAGCTATTTCCTGAATCAGCTGGAGCAGGACGTCAAACGGGCTGAACGCAGCGGCTTGTCGATTGCACTGCTCTTTATCGATCTGGATGGTTTCAAGCACGTCAATGATCGACAAGGACACGACGCCGGCGATCAACTGCTGCAACAGGTTGCACAGCGAATCGGCAGCTGTGTGCGAGGCACGGATACCGTGGCACGCCTGGGTGGCGACGAATTCACCGTCATCCTCACCGACGTGAACAGGGTTCTGCATGTGGAAATATTGGTGCAGGAGATGCTCGTCGCCCTCGCCAAACCGTTCTCCATCGTCGGCAAGGATGTCCGAATTTCTGCAAGCATCGGCATCACGCTTTTTCCGCAAGACGCAAGCACGCCAGACGATCTGCTCAGAAACGCGGATCAGGCCATGTATGCGGCAAAAAAAGCCGGCAAAAGTTGTTTCAGCTACTTCACTGTCGCCATGCGTGACGCCGCATGGGCGCGCCTCCAGGTCATCGACGAGCTGAGCCATGCCATACCGCGCAACGAACTGGCCGTTTATTACCAGCCCATCGTTGCCCTTGCCGATGAAACGATCGTCAAGGCGGAAGCACTGCTCCGCTGGCGTCACCCGACCTCGGGGTTATTGCTCCCACACGACTTCATCGAACTGGCAGAAGAAACCGGGCTGATCGGCGACATTGGGGAATGGGTGTTAAACGACGCCATGAACTGTGCGAAAGAATGGAGCACCTTGCTGGGCCGACCCTTCCAAATCAGCGTCAATAAATCATTGTCAGAACTGATGAACAAGTTGCCCATGAAGGACTGGGACACGCGCATGGCGGCGCTTGCCTTGCCACGCAACAGCCTCTCGGTCGAAATCACGGAAGGGGCCCTCATCCACGAATCATCCAACGTCCGTGACAAGCTGGATTATCTGAAAGCGGTCGGGGTCCAGTTGTCGATTGACGACTTTGGTACCGGGTGTTCCTCCATGCTGTTTCTGAAGACGCTGAAGATTGATTTCCTGAAGATCGACATGTCCTTTGTACGTGATTTGGCGACCAGCAGCGATAGCCGCGCGATTGCGGAAATGACCATCGTGATGGCTCACAAGTTCGGACTGAAAGTGATTGCCGAAGGTGTGGAAACGGTCGATCAGAGAGACTGGCTGAAGGCCGCGAATTGCGACTACGCGCAAGGCTATTTGTTCTCGGCGCCAGTTGCGTCGCAGGACCTTGGGAAACTGCTGAAAGCCGGGAAGACACTGCCCTGAATACTGGCGTCGAAAGACTGGAAGCCACAACGTCGGCGCGGCGGAGGAATGCTCCACGCCGTATTGACTTACCAATAACAGCCGAAGTTGCCTTGCCAAATGTCATGCTGCGGGATGGCGTGACATACGGGAAAGCGCATCCGTGCTTGTGCGACGCTTTGCGACGCACTTCGTCTGTACGCTGGCGCACGCAAGCGGCTCTTTCTTCGCTTACTGTTGCGGCATGTCACGCAGAGACCACGCTCAGCAAAAACCGTTGCCTCGGCTGGGCCCGTTCCGCAGTATGGTGCGCGCATGTTGCATGAGTTCCTTGCCAAAAATCGTCACGATCTGATCGACCGCTGCCGCGAAACGGTGTCTCTGCGCTCGGGCACAGCACTCACGGAAGAACTGCCGCACGGCGTGACAGTTTTCTTGGATCAACTCATTGAGACCCTGGAGGCGGAACAAGCCGCCGACCCGTTGCGCAGCCAACAGATCTCGGGGCTCCCGGGAGGCCTGATTCCTGATCCTTCCGAAATCAGCGCTTCCGCAACCCGCCATGGGAAAGAACTGATAGGAAGCGTTTCCACGATCGAGGAAGTCGTGCACGACTACGGCGATATGTGCCAAGCGATATCTGATCTTGCAGTGGAGACCGGCACAGAGGTGGCGGCTGACGAATTTCGAACGCTGAACAGGTGCCTCGACACCGCGATCGCCAAAGCCGTGACCGAGTACGTTCACCAGCGAGACCTTCTGGCGGCTAGCCGGCAAGCCTCGGCGCTCAATGAACGCTTGGGCGTCTTTGCGCATGAGCTGCGCAACCTGCTGATGGCGGCCAAATTGGCGCGGCGCGCGATCAAGGCAGGCAATGTGGGTGTAGATGGCGCCACAGCAGGAGTGTTGGATCGCTCGCTTGCGGGCATGAGCAATTTGATTGACCGCTCACTTGCTGAAGTGCGCGTGAGCGCTGGCATTGGCGAGCACCAGTACCTGTTCTCGCTGGCCGACTTTATCGCTGAGATCAAGCTCTCGGCCTCGCTCAACGCAGAGGTCAAGGGTCGTTCATTCACCGTCTCGCGGGTGGATCGCTCGCTGGCGCTGGATGCCGACCGCGACCTGATGCTCGCAGCTGTCGGCAACCTGCTCCAGAACGCTTTCAAGTTTTGCGACGCCCAGGCTGGCGTGGTCAAACTTGAGGCACGGGCTGCGGGCGATCGAATCCTGATAGAGGTAACCGACGACGGCGAGGGCATTTCCGAGCTTGCTATGCAGACGCTGTTCCAGCCTTTTGCGCAATCAGGCAGTGACCGCAGCGGGATGGGCCTTGGGCTCTCGATCTCGCGTAGCAGTGTGGAGGCCAACCATGGCACCTTGAGCGTGCGCAAAGCGCCGGTCACAGGCTGCATCTTCACCATCGATATGCCCCGCCACACCGTACTGGCAGAAGTCGCCAGCATCCCATCGATCACCAGCCTTCATTCGGCCTGACCGCAAGCGCCACGATCGCTACGCGCGCGGCAACCATCAACACGTCCTCCATCAAGCCGCTGCGGGTCTGGCCCATGCTTGCCATAGCGCGCTCACGTCCTGCCAAGGTCAGGTAGGCAAGCGGTACAGCCGTTGCCACCGCAGTGACAGCGCCCGCCTCTTCGCGGCCGCGCTGGGCCAATGCA
>JBBSRE010000296.1:0-4173 GCA_038243365.1 Burkholderiales bacterium
AAACAAAGCGCTGCGGCAGACGGAAGCGCAGATTTAAGCAGCATAGGCTTCGAGTGTGCGCCATCTGTGCGCTAGCGCACAGATGGCAGGTGCCGTACGCATCTCCGGTTGTAGGGTTCAGCTCTGCTTAAAGCCAATGAATGGGCGCGTGCACTGTGCTCTTGCGTGCGGTCTTCCGCAGGATAGGCGTGCCGCCGACTAAGCGCAAGGATGTTCGTCGCCGCAAGCGAAGCACCCCCAATGACGCTGTCGCAAGAGCGGCATCGCTTCGATTGGCGCCTGAAGGGCCCGTCCGTTCGCTAGCGCACCGACGCAAAAGCGTTAAGAAGCCATGCTCCCACAGACTCGGATCAGAGGCTTGAACAAAGGCTGATCGCCGATCCGTCTATCAAAGAGGGAACCACATGCCAGACACAAAATCTTCCACCCAGGCGAGCACCCGCCTCTCGGGCCTCAAGACCGCACTTTTGGACGAACGGCGGGTTCTTGCATTGGACTCGCATGTCGAGCGCGTGCGCGCCGAAATGCTGCTGGGCGAAAGCTTTCTCGCAAGCAGCCCTATCGTCATGGTCACCCGAGAGCAAGTATTGCAGTAATGATGCAGCCGTGGCCGTGGCCAAGGGGTGCGATACCTGCCTGCCAATATGCTGCGGCGGAGATGGTGCTTAGCACCAGCGCCACTCGACGCCGAGCGCGTTGAGGCTTCTTACGCCAGGGGCTCTTGGTACAACAAGAAGTTGCCGTGCCTGTTTTTTTTGGCGCGGTACATGGCTTCATCCGCTCTGGCGATAAGTGTCATGGCGTCTTCACCGTCCTCCGGGTAGACGGCAACGCCCACACTGGCCGAGATCATCAACATTCGATCCGCGATAAAGACCGGTTCGGCCACGGCGGAGACTATGGTGGCAGCAATGACTGCTGCATCTGCAGCATTCGACAGTTCGCTGAGCAGCACCAGAAACTCGTCGCCACCGTGGCGGCTGACGGTGTCGGAATCGCGCACGCTTGATTCGAGGCGGCGCGCCACCAGTTGCAACACCGTGTCGCCCGCCATGTGGCCGAGCTCGTCGTTGATCGACTTGAAGTCATCCAGGTCCACAAAGAGCAAAGCGGCACACAACGAATGGCGCCGAGCGAGGCTGATGGCGGTGTCCAACCGGTCCGCCATCACTGCACGGGTGGGCGCGTCGGCGTATCGGCGAGCGCGTCAAACTGGCTGGAGCGCTGGAGCAACGCCATTTGAGGACGTTCTCATCTGAACGGGTGTCCGCATCCAATGCGGCGATCAGCAAGCGCAGGGTGGATCACCGCTTGCTGACAGCGCGGTTCAGGCGCTGAATGAGAGTTCTCCCGGCTTTTCCATCATCATCCCTCACAGGTCGCATCAGACTGCGCCACCCACCCGCCGCCCCGTCAGCGGATATGCCGGATCATTGAATCCAGGTGTGGACGGATGCCCGGGTGCTACCAGCGCATCCACCAATGCCTCGTCGTCCGCATCGACAGGGTAGTCGAGCGCGGGCAGATAGTCCTGCCATTGCGCCAGGGTGCGCGGCCCGGCAATGACAGCGCTGATGCTGCGATTGGCCAGCACCCAGGCGGTCGCAAATTGCGCGAGTGAGACGCCTTTGGCTGCGGCATGGGCCTTGAGCTTTTGCGCAATCACCAGGGATTCCTCGCGAAACTCGGTCTCCTGAATGCGTCGGTCACCGCGCGCTGCGCGGGTGCCGTCGGCGGGCGACTCGCCCGGTGCATATTTACCAGTCAAAACTCCACGCGCGATCGGGCTGTATGGGACCACGCCGATGCCGTAGTGCTCGCAGGCGGGCAAAATTTCGACCTCGGGCATTCGGTTGAGCAGGTTGTAGTACGGCTGGCAGACCACCGGGCCAGGCATGCCGATGCGTGCGGCGAGGTGCACCATTTCAGCGATACGCCAGCCTCGGAAATTGGAGACGCCCCAGTAGCGCAGCTTGCCGCTGCGGATCATGTCGTCCAGCGCCCGCAAGGGTTCTTCGAGGTTCATGCCAGCGAAGTCGCGGTGCAAGTAGTAAATGTCGATATGGTCGGTCTGCAGCCGCCGCAAACTCGCCTCCAGCTCGCGCAGCATCCACGCCCGTGAGTAGTGGCCCTCGTTCACCCGCCCGGACATCTTGTTGCCCAGCTTGGTGGCCAGCACCCAGTCGTGCCGGGTGCTTTTGAGAATAGTGCCCAGCATGGCTTCTGATGCGCCTGCGGTGTACACATCGGCAGTATCGAGAAAGTTGACGCCTTGCGCGTGCGCGTCGTCGACGATTCGCTGGGCTTCGGCCTGCTCGGTTTGGTCGCCGAACATCATCGTGCCCAGGCACAAGGCGGATACCTTGAGGTTGCTGTTGCCGAGGTTTTTGTAGTGCATGGAGCACTGTAAGCGGACTGCCGCATGCAGGCCATGCAGGACGTGCGCCCTATTTGTCGGCTTGTGACACAAGCCGCATTCCTTTGCCGGATGCGGCCACCACGCGATGGCGCCGAGGTCGGGGTCCGGCCACCGGATGTTTGTCGTACCGTGTCGCCGTGGTCGGGCGGCGAAGCCAGCGCTTGAAAGTTGCAGGGCCAGCGAGGCTTCTGCCGAGCGCGCGGAGAAAAAGCGCTATCGCTGCATCTGCGCATTGCCGCACGCCATCTCCCTGAAGCCGCTGGACACCCGCCCTTCCGCCGCCACAGCCTGCCAAAACTGCAGGGCGAGCAGCTTCGCTTCGTCCCACACATCGCGGGTCGCGTCTGTGGGGGACATGGCTGCCGCATCCAATGTCTGCGCCACCACCTCCCCCGCAATCGGCATGTACAGCATGGGCAGCATGTCGTAGGTAGGTGAGAGGCGCCAGTCGTCTTCCACCAGCACCAGCGAAATGTTGCCGTAGTGCCGGTCGGTGTTGCCGATGAGCCGGCCGTACGCTTCAAGCAGGCGCAGGGTACGGGCGTCATCCTCGGTCAGCAGCGGCGGTTCGTGGGCGCGCATGCGCTGGGCGGTGGCCGCCCAGTTGTCCATGTCGCCGATGTACTGAGAGTCGTAGACCAGCAGCGAGACCATGCCCAGACGGCCGGGTGGCGCAGTGTTCTGCGCTGCTTTGGCATCAGCGATTGCTTCAAAGCTCCACGGCGACTGGCGGTCGAAGCGCTCAGACTCGAGGAATACGCGGCCTTCCTGCACGAACACCTGCGTGGGCGCGGCGGGCAGGCCGGTTTTTGCGAGCACCTGCAGCGCCAGGTGCTCACAGAGCAGCAGGTCGCGTGTCCGCTCATCGGCGGGGCTGGTACCGGCGCTGGAGAATTTGACGATGACGCTGCGGCCCCGGGTAATGCAGCAAAACTTGGGCTGCTCGCCGCCGGCCGATGAACCGGGGAGCGTGCCTTGCAGCGCGCCCTGGGCGAGTGCGGGGTAATCAGCGGCGGATGCGGCGCGCACCAATCGTGCGGCCAGCGTGTCAAAGCGATGGCGTGATGCCTCGCCGACCAGCAGGTTGCCGGGCAGGTCTTCACCTGCCAGGGCGAGCGCGCGCAGAGCGTCGTCGTCAGACCAATGGCGCGGGTCGGTGGGCAATTGCAGTTCGGGGTGAACGTGGGCGAAATTGCGGCCCATGAAACCTTGGGGCCGCATGTCGGCCAGGAACCACGGCAAGCCGTCGTGCAGTTCGCTGACGCCGTCTTCTTCATCGACCCAGAAGCCGCCGCCCGCGAGCGGCACCATGCGCGCAAACGGCTGGGGCACCCCATGTCCGTTAACGCGATGAATCAAGACTTCGGTTCCCAAGCCGCGCACGGGGCGTGGCAGCAGGTAACGCTGAGAGCGCGCCGCGCCGGTCTTTCGCACTTGGCCGGCCGCGATGAGCGGAGCCAGTGCGCGCGAGACGGTGGGCTGGCTCACGCCCAGGCCGTCCGCCAGCTCTGCACTGGTCGCTACGCCTCGCTGGCGTCGCAAGATGCCTAATAGGGCTTCAGTGCGCAGGATGGTTTCGGTCATGGGGTATTTTATGAATAAATACTTTTGCCGATTCCTACTGTGACGTGGTCTGTTAGTGAATAGATAAATTCAGCTTCACTTTTCGCGTCGCCGTCTCACAGACTGCGTTGGCGCTTCGTGTGAAAACCACTATCTATTTGATAGCTGCTAGCGGTTGATTGGTGAGCGCT
>JBBSRE010000297.1:0-4132 GCA_038243365.1 Burkholderiales bacterium
AGGCCGTCCTGGCCGTGGCTGGTGAAGGGGTCGAGGGCGACGTCTGTCATCACGCCCAGATCCGGAAACTCTTTCTTGAGCGCCCGCACCACACGCGGCACCAGGCCTTCGGGGTTCAGCGCTTCCTTGCCGTCCGGGGATTTGAGGCTGGCGTCGATCACCGGAAACAGCGCGATCACAGGGATGCCGAGCTGCACGCATTCTTCGGCCATCGGGAGTAGCAAATCGAGACTGACCCGCTCCACGCCGGGCATGGACAACACCGCTTCACGGCGATTCTGGCCATCCAGCACGAAGACAGGGTAGATCAGATCGTGCGGCGACAGACGGTGCTCGCGCACCAGATTGCGGGTAAAGGTGTCACGGCGCAGGCGCCGGGGACGAGAGGCTGGAAACGGGGCGGGGCTGGAGAGATGCATGGCGAAAATTGTGCACCACCGCGGGGCGCCTGCGGGAGCCGCCTAAACTCCGCGCATGCTCTGGATCAAATCTCTCCATATCGTGTTCGTGGTCAGCTGGTTTGCGGGACTCTTCTACCTGCCGCGGATCTTTGTGAACTTGGCCATGGTGGCGCCCGGCTCCGCTGCCGAGCGCGACCGCCTGCTGCTGATGGCCAAAAAGCTCATGCGGTTCACCACGCTGCTGGCCGTGCCGGCGGTGGGCTTCGGCCTCTGGTTGTGGCTGGGCTACGGCATTGGCAAAGGGCCAGGCAACGGCTGGCTGCACGCCAAGCTGGCCATGGTGCTGCTGGTGCTCGGCTACCACCACGCCTGTGGCGTGCTGCTGCGCAAGTTGGCATCGGGGCAGAGCACGCGCAGCCACCGCTGGTTTCGCTTCTTCAACGAAGTCCCGGTGATTCTGCTGTTCATCATCGTGGTGTTGGTGGTCGTAAAGCCATTCTGACGCGCCGCGCGCGGCGCGCCTCGCCAGCTGCTGGCCCGCTCCTTGCACATTGATCGCCATGGACAAGACCACCGCCTGGCCCCTCTCGCTGGTCTATGCAGCGCTGATTGTCTTTGCCAGCCTGTTCCCATTTGACGGCTGGCGTGCGCAGGGCATCGCGCCCTGGGTGTTCCTGAGCGGTCCGTTGCCGCCGCACTACTGGACCGGCTTCGATGTGGCCAGCAACATCGCTGGCTACTTGCCCCTGGGTTTTCTCTTCGCCATGGCGCTGTCACGCAGTGGCCGAGCGCGCCTGGCGGTGCCGCTGGCGCTGGGCATGGGCGCCGCGCTCTCCTTGTCGATGGAGTTTCTGCAAATCTACCTGCCCGAGCGAGTGCCCTCTAACCTGGATTTGCTGCTCAACATGGCCGGCACACTGCTCGGCGCGCTGAGCGCGATCGTGCTCGAGCACCACGGCCTGACGGGCCACTGGAGCCGTTTTCGCGCCCGCTGGTTTGCGCCGGACGCCCGCGGCGTGCTGGTTCTCCTGGCCTTGTGGCCGTGGGCGCTGCTGTTCCCGGCGGCCGAACCGTTCGGGTTAGGGCAAGTGGTAGAGCGGCTGGAGCGCACCCTGGCCGAGTGGCTTGATGGCACGCCTTTTCTGGACTGGCTCCCGGTAAGAGATGCACCGCTGCTCCCGCTCTCGCCGGTGTCTGAAACCCTCTGCGTGGCCCTGGGCCTTCTGGTGCCGTGCCTGCTGGCCCTCAGCATCACGCGGACTGCCGGTAAACGCGCGGTGCTGATTGCTGCCACAGCCACCGTCGGCATCGCGGCCACAGCAATGTCTTCCGCGCTCAGCTGGGGACCCGTTCACGCCTGGGCGTGGCTCAGCGTGCCTGCTCAGGCGGGAATCAGCCTAGCGCTGGTGCTGGCGGCGGTGGCCACCGGGCTGCGGCAGCGGGTCTGCGCCGTGCTCACCCTGGTGGTGCTCAGTCTGCACCTGGGCCTGCTCAACGATGCGCCCACCAGTGCCTACTTTGCACAGACGCTGATCGACTGGGAGCAGGGGCGTTTCATCCGCTTCTACGGCATCGGCCAGTGGCTGGGATGGCTGTGGCCGTTTGCGGCGCTCTTGTACATGTTGCACCGGGCCTCGCGGCGCTCCCTGCCCGAGCGGGTGGATGGCAGCGCTCCGGCGCAACTGTGATGCCCTCCCTAAAATGCTAGGCATGAGTTCTTCCGACGCCACCACACCCCTGCACCCGCCCGGCTACTTCCAGCGCCACATCTTTTTCTGCCTGAACGAGCGCAAGAACGGCGAGCAGTGCTGTGCCCAGAACGGCGCGCAGGCGGCGCTTGATCGCTGCAAGTCACGCGTCAAGGCTGCCGGCGTGAACGGCGCTGGCAAGGTGCGCGTTAACAAGGCCGGCTGTCTGGACCGCTGCGCGGCCGGGCCTGTGGCGGTGGTGTACCCGGAAGGCGTCTGGTACAGCTATGTGGACCTGGACGACATCGACGAGATCGTCGAATCGCACTTGGTGCGCGGCGAGGTAGTGGAGCGCCTGCTAACGCCGCCGGAACTTGGTCGCTGAAGCAGTGCTCCATGCAAGGGGCGTGCGCTCCGCACGCCACGCGTAATTCAGTGCTTTTTGACGTCCAATCGCTCGTCAATATTGCGCAAGCAGCTATGAAAAGTAGAGCAAATTGAACGCCCAAACTGAGCGCGTCCTGTTCCAGGGTGGAGCAGGCGTCATCGAGGCGCTGCGCGACCCCGCAGCGCAGCCGCGCGGCGTGGCCGTGATTGCCCATCCGCATCCGTTGTTCGCCGGCACCATGGACAACAAGGTGGTGCAGACCCTGGCGCGCGCCTGCGTGCAGTGCGGCTATACCGCGGTGCGTTTCAACTTCCGGGGGGTGGGCGCGAGCGCTGGCACCTACGATGAAGGACGCAGCGAGCTGCAGGATTTTCTGGCGGTAGTGCAACAAGCAGCGCCGCTGGGCCCGCTGGTGCTGGCCGGGTTCTCGTTCGGTGCCTTTGTCACCAGCCATGCTTTGACGGCACTGTGGGGTCAGCGGGACGTGCAGGCCGCCGTGCTGGTGGGCACCGCCGCCAGCCGCTTCGACGTGGCGCCCATACCCCCCGAGGCACATGAGAGCACGCTGGTGCTGCACGGCGAGATTGATGACACCGTGCCGCTGACCAGCGTGTTGGACTGGGCGCGCCCGCAGTCACTCCCGGTTACGGTCGTGCCCGGTGTGGCGCATTTCTTTCACGGACAATTGCCCTTGCTCAAGAGCTTGGTGGTGCGCCATCTGCAGAGCGGCCTGCAGCGCCTGCCTCCCTGAACCTATTTCTTCGGCCCTGACTTCAGTCGCCTGATTCTGGCGCCCGCCACGCCTGCTTTGCCTCTGTGCCGCTTTTGCTGGCGCGCTGGCAAGTCGCCCTTTCTTTTATTACCTGTTCAGTTCTTCACCCCACCATGACCCGTCTGCTTCGCGTTCTGCGCTCCCTTGTCCTTCCTGCTTTTTCCGTTCTGGCCAGGGTCAGCAGCGGCGGCGCTTTTGCGCAGGCGCCGCAGCCGCCGGAGATTGCGGCGCGCAACTACTTGTTGCTGGACGTCAGTTCGGGGCAAATACTGGCCGCCAAAGACGTCGACGCACCAGTGGAGCAGGCCTCGCTCACCAAGCTGATGTCGGCATACGTGGTGTTCGACGCGCTGCGCGCCAAGAAGATCACGCTGGAACAAAAGCTGCCGGTCAGCGAACGCGCCTGGAAGATGCCGGGCTCGCGCATGTTCATTGACCCCAAGATGCAAGTGCCGGTTGACGATCTGCTCAGCGGCATGATCATCCAGTCGGGCAACGACGCCACCATGGCCCTCGCGGAGGGTGTCGGCGGCACGGCCGAGCAGTTCGTCAAGATGATGAACGAGCAGGCCACAGCCATGGGCCTCAAAGGCACCACCTACAAGAACCCCGAGGGTCTGACCGAGCCTGGCCACCTGACCACGGCGCGCGATCTGGCGGTGATCACGGCGCGCCTGCGGCACGATTTTCCGGAGTACATGCACTACTACTCCACCAAGGAGTACCGCTACGCGGGCACGCCTGCTTCCAACAGCAACAACCGCAACTTGCTGCTGTACCGCGACCCCTCGGTGGACGGCATGAAGACCGGGTACACGGCCGCTGCGGGCTATTGCCTGGTGAGCACCGCGCAGCGTGAATTCCCCAACGTCGGTCCACGGCG
>JBBSRE010000298.1:0-4119 GCA_038243365.1 Burkholderiales bacterium
GCCTGCGGTGCTGGCCGCCTGGATCCATGGCAGCGGCGCAGAATCCACGCCCAGCAGCCATCGCCTTCCTTCCACCAGCCCTGCGCACGCGGCCAAGCCGCTCGCGGTCAAATGTGCGGAATGGCGCGTGGTGATGGCCGCACACGGCCTTCTTTGAATTTTTCTTGTCTGCGTTTCATGGCCCTTCCCCGACCCCGAACCTCCATCGCCCGCCGCAGACTGCCCGAAGTCAGCATTTCCGACGACGGTGATATCCGCCACCTGCATCTGGGCACGCCCTGGATTCAAGGCTCCATGCGCGTCAAGGAACCGTTTGAGCTGGAGCATGAATACATACAGCGCATGATGGCCTGGCTGCTGTTTGTCGAGCTTGACAGCGTGAAAAACCGCCACGCAATGCAGCTGGGCCTGGGCGCCGGGGCGATTACCAAGTTTTGCCACAAGAAGCTGCGCATGTGCTCCACCGCCGTTGAGTTGAATCCGCAAGTGCTGGCCGTGTGCCGCGCCTGGTTCAAGCTGCCGGCCGATGGCCCCAAGCTGCGCGTGGTGCTGGCCGATGCGGCGGAGGAGATTCGCAACCCCATGTGGCAAGGCACGGTGGATGCGCTGGCTGTGGACCTGTACGACCACGAGGCCGCTGCCCCAGTGCTCGACAGTGCAGACTTTTATGCCGATTGCCGCGCGCTGCTTACCGACGAGGGCGTCATGACCGTCAACCTGTTCGGTCGTTCGTCAAGCTACCAGAAGAGCGTGGACAAGATGGCCGAGGCGTTTGGTGCGGATGCGCTGTGGGCGTTCAAGGCCACGCGCGAAGGCAACACGGTGGTGCTGGCCCAGCGCACGCCCAGCCGCTTCAAGCGCGGCGAGCAGGCCGAGCGCTGCGCGGCGGTGCAAGCGCGTTGGGGCATTCCCACTGCGCGCTGGGTGCGGGGGCTGCGGCCGGTGTAAGAGCGCCAGCGCTGCGGGGTGTCGGCTGGGTCGGTCGGGAATGAGAAGTCGGCTGAGCAGGCCATGGCACCCTGCCGCAAAATGGGGTGATGACGCCAAGCACTGAAGCCCACGCCCCCAAGCAAGCCAAACACCGTCCCGGGCCCCTGCAGTGGCGCAGCATCGTCGAATGGCTGCGGGCCGATGGAATCATCGACGCCGAGGAAGCCGAACGCACCATCGCCCGTTGCTCGCAGGCCGAGAGCGCACAGCACCCTTTGGTGCGTCTGGCGAGCGTCGCCATGAGCCGCGCCAAGGATGGCAAGCCGCTCGACATCGAGATGCTCACCCAATACCTGGCCCAGCGCGTGGGCCTGGAGTACCTGCGCATTGACCCGCTCAAGGTGGACGTGGGCAAGGTGGCCGACACCATGAGCGCCACCTACGCCGAGCGCCACAAAGTGCTGCCGGTGCAGGTCACGGCCAAGGAAGTGGTGGTGGCCACGGCCGAGCCCTTCATCACCGACTGGGTGGGTGAAGTCGAGCGCCAGGCCCGCCGGCCGGTGCGCCGTGTGGTGGCCAACCCTGCCGATATTCACCGCTACACGGCTGAATTCTTCGCGCTCGCCAAGTCCGTGCGCAACGCCCAGAAGACCGGTGGCAATGCAGCCACCAGCAACTTCGAGCAGTTGGTCGAGCTGGGCAAAACCAACAAGCAACTGGACGCCAACGACCAGGGCGTCGTCAAGGTGGTCGACTGGTTGTGGCAATACGCCTTTGATCAGCGCGCCAGCGACATCCACCTGGAGCCGCGCCGTGAGCAAGGCGTGATCCGCTTTCGCATTGACGGCGTGCTGCACCCGGTCTACCAGATGCCGCCGGGTGTCATGAGCGCGATGGTCGCGCGGGTCAAGCTGCTAGGGCGCATGGACGTGGTGGAAAAGCGCCGCCCGCAAGACGGACGCATCAAGACCCGCAACCAGCGAGGCGAAGAGGTGGAAATGCGCCTGGCCACGCTGCCCACGGCCTTTGGCGAGAAGATGGTGATGCGCATCTTTGACCCCGACACGGCGGTGAAAGACCTCGATGCGCTGGGCTTTACGCCGCACGACGCCAAGCGCTGGGAAGAGCTCATCAAACGCCCGCACGGCGTGATTCTGGTGACCGGCCCCACGGGCTCGGGCAAGACCACCACGCTGTATTCCACACTCAAACGCGTGGCCACCGAAGAGGTCAACGTGAGCACGGTGGAAGACCCGATCGAGATGATCGAGCCCAGCTTCAACCAGACGCAGGTGCAGCCGCAGCTTGACTTCAGCTTTGCCGAAGGCGTGCGTGCGCTGATGCGCCAGGACCCCGACATCATCATGGTCGGCGAGATTCGTGACCTGCCCACCGCCGACATGGCCATCCAGGCGGCCCTCACCGGCCACTTGGTGTTCTCCACCCTGCACACCAACGACGCGCCCAGCGCCATGACACGGCTGATGGAGCTGGGCGTGCCCAGCTACCTGATCAACGCCACGCTGCTGGGCGTGCTGGCGCAGCGCCTGGTGCGCACGCTGTGCAAGATCTGCAAGCAACCCGACGAGGCGGCCTCGCAAGAGGCGCTGGCCGAAGCCGTGAAGCCGTGGAAACTCTCGGGCGACTACCGGCCCTACAAGCCGGTGGGCTGCGTCGATTGCCGCATGACGGGTTTTCGCGGCCGCATGGGCCTGTACGAATTGCTCAGCGTGTCCGACAAACTCAAGGACGGCATCAACAAGGAGCCTTCGCTCGGCGCGCTGCGCCGCCAAGCCGTGCACGACGGCATGCGTCCGCTGCGGCTGGCCGGCGCGCTGCGGGTGGCAGAGGGGCTTACCACGCTAGAAGAAGTGCTGTCGGCCACGCCGCCACTGGAACTGAAATGATTCACCCCCTGAGTCGCTTCTCGCATCTCTGCGCGTTGTGCGGCAGGGGGACACCCCCAGCGCCCGCAAGCGAAGCGCCTCCTGCGCGGCGGGGCGGCCCTTGCGCGGGGATGCTGCCTCTGGACGCGCCAGTTTCAAGAGTCGCACAGGTGATCAGCTTTATGGAGAATTGAAATGACAAGATTGAGCGGGAAAACAGCGCTGGTGACCGGCTCGGTGCAGGGCATTGGCAAGGGCATTGCACTTCGCCTGGCCGAAGAGGGTGCCCACATCGCGCTCAATGTGCTGAAAGACGACGAGCATGCCCAGGCCATGCGCCAGCGGATTGAAGGCATGGGCCAACGTTGTCTGGTGCTGCCCTTCGACGTGACCGACTTGCCGGCGATGCGCGCTGCGGTGGGTCAGGCCACAGACGAGCTGGGCGGCATCGACATCCTGGTCAACAACGCCGGCATCGAAAAGCGCGCGCCGTTTCTGGAGGTGGGCGAGCAAGACTACGACGCAGTGATGAGCGTGAACCTCAAGGCCGCGTTCTTTCTGGCGCAGGCTTTTGCCCAGCAGTGCCAGCACGCAGGCCAGGGCGGCCGCATCATCAACATCAGCTCGGTGCATGAGGATTTGCCGTTCCCGAATTTCGCGCCGTATTGCTTGAGCAAGGGCGGCATGCGCATGATGATGCGCAACTTGGCCATTGAGCTGGCGCCCTTGGGCATCACGGTGAACAACATTGCGCCGGGCGCGATAGAAACCCCGATCAACGCGCGGCTGATGAACGATCCAACGCTCAAGGAACCACTGCTGGCCCGCATCCCACAGGGCCGCCTGGGAAAACCGGCAGACGTGGCGGGTGTGGCCGCGTTTCTCGCGTCAAACGACGCTGACTACATCACCGGCACCACCACGGTGGTCGACGGCGGCTTGCTGTGGAACTATGCGGAACAGTGACATGAACTTGGCGCACGACGGCACTCCCGTGAACGGTGGGCACTCACCCAGCCGCACCGATCCTGCAGTGAGCGCGGCGCCCTCAGCGAACGCCGCAGCGAACGAGCCGGGCCATGCAGATCGCAAGCACCACCAAGCCCGTGAGCAGCAGAAGCACCAAAAGCATCAGAAGCACCAGCAACGCCAGGCCGCACGGGCGCCCGAACCAGACCGCTTGTCTCCCGCTGATCGCTACCAGGAGCTTTTTGTGGCCGTGCAAAGCGGTGGCGTCTTTGCGGACAGCAAGACGTTTGTGGACTGCGCGCCTCAAGGCGACCCGGGGGACATCCTCAGGGCC
>JBBSRE010000299.1:0-4111 GCA_038243365.1 Burkholderiales bacterium
GTAGACCAGCGATCGCACGATTTTCTGGTGGTCAAGAGCGAGGCCATTCGCAAAACGAAATTGGCCCTGGAAGAGGCTGAAATGGACATGCCAGAGCCCATCTACCGCGTGCAGATCACCGAGCATAGCGCGGCTCCGCCACCCCAAAAGAAGGCCCTGATAGCGGCTGCGGTGCAGCTGTCCGACGCCCCGCCGCCGGACACCAGCGTTCAGAAAGATCTGGCAGGCGCCATTGACGTCGACATGCGCAGCCGAGAGAGCGAAGACTTGCTGAGAAACGAAGCGCCCAAGGAATAGTGGGAGCTCCCAAGGAACAGTGCGCGGCCGCAAACGCTTGCGGTCAATCCCGCCGCGAGCAGGGCGCCGCGCCGCCTGACCCATCAAGGCGAATCAGGGCGAGTCAAGGCGAATCAAGGTCAATCAGGGAGAGTGCCTGCAGGTCTCGCTATAGGGACTCGCGCAGCATCGCGCGGTACTCATCAGCCGTGGCCACGCGCGGGTTGGTCTTGTGGCAATGGTCCGCCATGGCGCCTTTGATGATGGCGTCAAACACGGCTTCTGTGACGCCGACGGCTGCAAGCCCTGTGGGAAGCCCAAGACGGGCGCTCATGTCACGAATGGCCTGAGGGATTCCACCGGCATCCGCCAGCCCCATCGCAGCAGCCATGCGTTCCAGGCGTCGCTCCTTCTGCACCGATTCAGCTTGTGCGTTGAAACGCACCACCGCCGGCAGAAACAGGGCGTTCAAGGTGCCGTGGTGCAGGCGCGGGTTCACACCGCCCAGGCTGTGGCTGAGTGAATGCACCGCGCCCAGTCCTTTTTGAAACGCCATCGCACCCTGCATGCTGGCGCTCATCATGTTGAGGCGTGCCTCGCGGTCGCTGCCGTCCTGCGTGGCGCGCTCGATGTGGGCCCAGCCGCGCTCCAGTCCGTCGAGTGCGATGCCATCGGCGGGCGGGTTGAAAGCGGCGGACATAAAGGTTTCCATGCAGTGCGCGATGGCGTCCATGCCCGTGGCGGCTGTCATTAACGGCGGCAACCCCAGTGTCAGCTCGGGGTCGCAGATGGCGGCCTTGGGAACCAGGTGCCACGAGTGAAAGCCGAGCTTGCGGTGGTCATCCACGATGATGATGGCGCCGCGCGCTACCTCACTGCCGGTACCGCTGGTAGTGGGCACCGCGATCAGCGGCGCCACATGGGCCGTGATGCGGGGCGAGCCGCCTTCGATGGTGGCGTAGTGGGTGAGCGGGCCCTCGTGCGTGGCCGCAATCGCAATGCCTTTGGCGCAGTCAATGGCCGGGCCCCCGCCGACGGCCACCAGACCATCGCACTTGTGTTGCCGGTACAGGGCTGCGGCAGTGCGCACCGCCGCTTCGGTGGGGTTGGAGGGCGTCTGGTCGAACACGGCGACCGGCAGGTCGCCCAGCGCGGCCAGCGCCTTGTCCAGAATGCCAGCGGCTTTTACGCCTGGGTCGGTGACAACGAGCGGACGCCGGATTCCGACCCGCTCGCATTCCTGCGCCAGCAGGCGCAAGGCGCCGTGCTCGAACTGGATCTGGGTGACGTAGTAAATGAGTGACATGGCGGTCTCTGGCTTGGCGATACGATGATGGAACAACTTTACAACCGGGAGACATGCATGCGAATTCAGCAAACCCTTAGCAGCCTGGTGCTTGCCGTCGCCGCCGTGACAACGGTCAGCGCGTCTGCTGCATGCTTGAGCGACGCACAGGTCGGCGCAATGGCAGACCACTACACCGCCAGAACGCCTGCCGACACGCCCGAAGGTCTGTCTGCTGCTGACGGTGCCTGTACCCGGACCAAGCTCAACGTGCTGCTGGCGCAGCGGCTCGGAAAAGTGATTGGCTACAAGGCTGGTCTTACCAACCCGGCAGTGCAAAAGCGCTTCAACACTGACCAGCCCGTCTGGGGCAAGCTGTACGAGGGCATGCTGCTGCAAAACGGTGCCAGCGTGCCTGCAGCGTTCGGTGCGCGGCCGCTCTACGAAGCCGACATGCTGGTGCGCGTGAAGAGCGCCAAGATCAACCACGCGCGCACGCCTATGGAGGTGCTCGATTCCATTGATCAGGTCATTCCCTTTATCGAGCTGCCCGACTTGATGGTGCAAGCGCCGCCCAAGCTCAATGGAGCGAGCGTGACCGCGATCAATGTGGGCGCGCGCATGGGCGTGCTGGGTACGCCGATTGCAGTGCCTACGACGCGTGGTGAGCGCTACGCGCTGCTCAATGGCCTGCGCGATATGCAGGTCACCCTGACCGATGCCAGTAACGTGCTGCTGGGCGGGGGCAAGGGCAGCGACGTGCTCGACCACCCACTTAATGCCGTGATCTGGCTGGCGACAGCGCTTCAGAAAGAAGAGATCACGCTGCAGCCGGGTGACTTGGTCAGCCTGGGTTCATTCTCACCATTGCTGCCGCCCAAGGCCGGGATGCAAGTGCAAGCCCGCTACCAAGGGCTTCCCGGCGCTCAACCGGTGCGCCTGACTTTCCAGTGACGGCTGCGCATCCGAACGTCCACGCCCAGCACCTGACGCCGCAGATGCGCGGGGTGTTGGAGCGCATGGCGCGTGCCGGCCGGCCGCCCCTGCATACGCTCACAGCGGCGCAAGCGCGCGCTGCCTATGAGTTGGGGGCGGACATCCTGGAAGTACCGCGTGCGCCGATGGAGCGTGTAGAGACCCTGGCGATTTCCGCGCGCGATGGCACCATGCTGAGCGCTCGGCTGGTGGCCCCATCGCTCACGCCCGGTCTGCCTTTGCTCCTGTATCTGCACGGCGGCGGCTTCACCATTGGCAGCAGTGCCACGCATGACATCCTGTGCCGGGAGCTGGCGCGCTTGGCCGGCTGCATGGTGGTGTCGCTCGACTACCGGCTGGCGCCGGAGCACGGGTTTCCAACGGCAGCCAACGACGCCTGGGATGCGCTCGCCTGGCTGGCGGAAAACGCGGCCCGACTGGGTGCGGACCCGGCTCGCCTGGCAGTGGGAGGCGACAGCGCTGGCGGCACGTTGGCGGCAGTCAATGCCATCGTGGCGCGCGATGTCGGCTTGCCGCTGTCGCTGCAATTGCTGTTTTACCCCGGCTGCGCCGCGCACCAGGACACGCCCTCACATGCCAAGTTCGCATCTGGATTGGTGCTGGACGAACCCGCTATTTCCTGGTTCTTCGGCCACTACGTGAGCTCCCACGCAGAGCGCGAAGACTGGCGATTTGCTCCATTGCTCGCGCCCGATGTCGAGGGCGTTGCGCCCGCCTGGATCGGCCTGGCCGAGTGCGATCCGCTGGTCGACGAAGGCATTGACTACGCCGACAAACTGCGCGCTGCGGGTGTTCCGGTGGATCTGGAAATTTACCGCGGCGTGACCCACGAATTCATCAAGATGGGCCGGGTCATCCCGGAAGCCCGGGCTGCCCATGCCGCTGCCGCAGCGGCTTTGCGGGCAGCTTTTCAAACCTCATGAGGGTCAGTTGATGGAACTCCAAGATTTTCGGTGCCGAGCGCGCCTGAGGGTGCGTTGGGCCGAGGTGGACATGCAGCGCATCGTGTTCAACGCGCACTACCTGATGTACATCGACACCGCCATGATGGATTACTGGCGCGCTTTGGCGCTGCCGTATGAGGCCAGCATGGAGCAGCTCGGCGGCGAGCTGTATGTGAAGAAAGCCACGCTGGAATACCACGCATCTGCGCGCGAAGGCGACAGCCTGACGGTGGGCCTGCGCTGCGCGCGCATTGGCACCAGCTCGTGCCAATTCCTGGCAGGCATTTTCAGAGGCGAGCAGCTGCTGGTTTCCGGCGAGCTGATCTATGTGTTTGCGAACCCGGTGACGCAGCGTCCCGTGCCGGTTCCAGCGGCGTTGCGCACCTTGCTGGAAGCGTACGAGGCCGGCGAGTGCACGACGCAGGTCGAGGTAGGCGGTTGGGACCGCTTGGGCACCGCCGCCCAGGCGCTGCGGCACGGTGTGTTCGTGCAAGAGCAGGGCGTTCCGGTGGAGCTGGAACGCGATGCGCACGATGCAGCTGCACTGCATGCAATGGTCATGAACCGGCTTGGCCAAGCAGTGGCCACTGGTCGGCTGGTGCAGAACGCA